>NZ_JBEYSO010000008.1:0-10925 GCF_040642675.1 Micromonospora sp. NPDC047738 | reverse complement strand
CGTACTGCGGCGCCTGCGGCGGCTGGGCGTACGGGTCCTGGTGCTGCGGGGAGGTCGGGTTCTGGTTGGGCTGCTGACCGTACGGGTCCTGACCGGGGTAACCGGGCTGCATTGCGGGGTGCTCCTCAAACTGGGGGTCGACGGTCCATGGTCCGTTGCTGCTGCGCATCACTTCGCCCAGCACCGGGACCCCGCGGCAGACGGGCCCGGAACCAAGGTCACGATGCCGACACCGGGCCGGGCCTACGCCAACGAACCGGGCGACGGCAGCGTATCGTGCCCGCACCACCCGGAGATCACCCGCGAGGTTCACCGCCCGCACGCTGGACGCCCCGGCCTGCCCGATAGGGTGGCCGGGTGACCGAGCCCGCGTCCGTCGCCCGCCTCGTAGTCCTCGTCTCCGGCTCCGGCAGCAACCTCCAGGCGCTGCTGGACGCCACGGCCGACCCCGGGTACGGCGCACGAGTGGTGGCCGTGGGCGCCGACCGGGACGGGATCGCCGGCCTGGACCGGGCCGCCGCGGCCGGGGTACCCACCTTCGTGGAGCGACTGAAGGACCATCCGACCCGCGCCGACTGGGACGCCGCGCTCACCGCCCGGGTCGCCGAGCATCGGCCCGACCTGGTGCTCAGCGCCGGGTTCCTCAAGCTGGTCGGCCCGCAGTTCCTGGCCGCGTTCGGCGACCGCTACCTGAACACCCACAACACCCTGCTGCCGGCGTTCCCCGGCATCCACGGCCCCCGGGACGCCCTCGCCTACGGCGTGAAGGTCACCGGGGCCACGCTGTTCTTCGTCGACGCCGGGATGGACACCGGGCCGATCGTCGCCCAGGTCGCCGTGCCGGTGCTGGACGATGACGACGAGGAGACGCTCACCGAGCGCATCAAGGAGGCCGAGCGTCGCCAGCTCGTCGAGCAGGTCGGTCGGCTGGTCCGTGAAGGTTGGACGATCACCGGTAGAAAGGTCAGGGTTCCGTGAGCACCACTGAGGACGCGCGCCGCCCGATCCGACGGGCGCTGGTCAGCGTCTACGACAAGAGCGGTCTGGTCGAGTTGGCCCGGGCCCTGCACGGGGCCGGAGTGGAGATCGTCTCGACCGGCAGCACGGCGGCCACGATCGCCGGCGCGGGCGTGCCGGTGACCCCGGTCGAGCAGGTGACCGGCTTCCCGGAGATCCTCGACGGCCGGGTCAAGACCCTGCATCCGAAGATCCACGGCGGCCTCCTCGCCGACCTGCGCAAGGACGCGCACGCCGCCCAGCTCGACGAGCACGGCATCGCCGGCATCGACCTGCTGGTCTCCAACCTCTACCCGTTCCAGGCCACGGTCGCCTCCGGCGCCGACCAGGACGAGTGCGTCGAGCAGATCGACATCGGCGGTCCGGCGATGGTCCGGGCCGCGGCCAAGAACCACGCCTCGGTCGCCGTGGTGACCGACCCGGCGGCGTACCCGGCGCTGCTGGCCGCGCTCGCCGAGGGCGGCTTCACGCTGGCCCAGCGGCGGGCCCTCGCCGCCCGGGCCTTCGCCGACATCGCCGACTACGACGTGGCCGTCGCCGACTGGTTCGCGGCCACCCTGGCACCGGCCGCCGACGGCTGGCCGGAGTTCGCCGGCCTGGCGCTGCGCCGGCAGGCGGTGCTGCGCTACGGCGAGAACCCGCACCAGGCGGCCGCGCTCTACGCCGACCCGGCGAGCCCGGCCGGGCTGGCGCAGGCGGCGCAGCTGCACGGCAAGGAGATGTCGTACAACAACTACGTCGACGCGGACGCCGCCTGGCGGGCCGCGAACGACTTCCCGGCGCAGCCAGCGGTGGCCATCATCAAGCACGCCAACCCGTGCGGCATCGCGGTCGGCGCGGACGTGGCCGAGGCGCACCGCAAGGCGCACGCCTGCGATCCGGTGTCGGCGTACGGCGGCGTGATCGCGGTCAACCGGCCGGTGAGCGTGGCGCTGGCCCGGCAGGTCGCGGAGATCTTCACCGAGGTCCTGGTGGCTCCCGGCTTTGACGAGGGTGCGGTGGAGGTCCTCCAGGCCAAGAAGAACATCCGGCTGCTGCGCGCCCCGGAGTTCAACCCGCTGCCGGCCGAGTGGCGGCAGGTCACCGGCGGGGTGCTGGTGCAGCTGCGGGACCGGATCGACGCCGAGGGCGACGACCCGGCCAACTGGCGGCTGGCCACCGGCGAGGCGGCCGACGAGGCGACCCTGCGCGACCTGGTGTTCGCCTGGCGGGCGGTCCGTGCGGTGAAGAGCAACGCGATCCTGCTGGCCAAGGACGGCGCCACTGTCGGCGTCGGGATGGGCCAGGTGAACCGGGTCGACTCGGCGCAGCTCGCGGTCCGCCGGGCCGGTGCCGACCGCGCTCGCGGGGCGGTCTGTGCCTCGGACGCCTTCTTCCCCTTCGCCGACGGCCCGAAGATCCTCATCGAGGCCGGGGTCCGGGCGATCGTCCAGCCCGGTGGCTCGATCCGCGACGAGGAGACCATCGCCGCCTGCAAGGAGGCCGGGGTGACCATGTACCTCACCGGCACCCGGCACTTCTTCCACTGAGCACCGTCGTCCGCCGGGCGCGGCCGGCCGGCCGCGCCCGGCGTTGCACGTGCCGGGCCGTCGTCCGATGGCACCGTCACATGGCGGCTGCTGACCAGCCGTAAGTAGGAGCACCTGGCCATTGCTCGCCGGCAAAAGTTGTTGCTAGCGTGGCCCCGGCAGCAAGCGATCGATACTTCTCTCCTCTCGGCCAGCCCCCGTTCGCGGCCCGGGTCCCTCGCGGCGCCCGCCCGAGCGGCCCCCTCCTACCGACAGGTCCGCCCCATGCGCGTGTTCGACCGGTTGACCGCCGTCGTCGTGGCGCTGGCGTTCGTCCTGGTCGGTCTGGGGGCGCCCACCCACGGGGAAACCCCTGGTCCCGGCGCGGTGGTCACCGCCGCGCACCGGTCGATCGGCCACGACACGCCGTCGGTCGACCCCCGAGCCGTTGTGGCGCGCCCAGCGCCTCCCGACGCTCCCCGGGACCTGCGGACGGAACTCGTCGGCGGACACTGTGGTGACCACCGCCCCGGCGTCGTCTCCACAGATGGACCGGACGATCTCCTCCCGGCCCCGCCCGTGGCCGTCGGCGGCCCGCCCCATCCGGGCGTCGCCCCGACCCGCTACCGGCCGCCGGCCCTGCCGCTGCCGCCGCGCGGCACCCTGCTCGCCCGGGCCCCGCCGACCGTCGCCTGACCCGCCCACGCGCCCGCCCCTCGGCACCGGCGCGCTGCGGACCGTCGAATCCGGACGATCCGTCCGATCCCGAACCTGCCCAGGTGGCCATCCGCCGCCCCGGCTTTCCCAGCCCGGGCCACCTGCCCGGGCCCCTTGAATCCCGGAGGATTCACATGTCCAAGTCCCGCTGGCGTAAGCCGGCGACAATCGCGGGCGCGCTGGTGCTGGCCGCCGCGCTCGGTGGCGTCGTCGCCACCAACTACGAGGTGCAGGAGAAGCTCGGCCTGGCCGACGAGCCCGGCGCCAACCTGCCCTGGCACCCCAGGGAGTTCACGGAGATGGCGGCCGGGGAGTCGTCCGAGGAGGCCGGCGAGGAGGCCTTCGAGGCCCGGACCATCGCCGAGCAGTTCGCCCAGGCCCGCTACGCCCCGGGCATCGTCTCGCCGGGCGCGTACTCCAACGCGCTGAGCCAGCTCAACGGGCTCGCCGCCACCAAGGGCACCTGGCGCGAGGTCACCAACGTCAAGTACGACGGCGACGACCCGCGCTACCGCGACTACGCGTCGAACTCCTCGGGCGGCGCCGGCCTGGTCACCGGCCGGATCACCGGCCTCGCGGCGGACAACGGCGGCTACGTCTACGCGGCCGGCGCGGACGGCGGCGTGTGGCGCTCCTCGACCGGCGGCGGGAGCTGGACGCCGATCACGGACGCGCTGCCCACGCTGTCCAGCGGCGACCTCGTGCTCGCCGCCGACGGTTCGCTCTGGTACGCCACCGGCGAGGCGAACACCGGCGGCACCTCGTACGTGGGCGCCGGCGTCTACCGGCTGGCCAACCCGAAGAGCGGCGCGTTCAAGCCGACCGACCGGGTCGGTGGGACCGAGCTGGAGAGCACGGTCATCAACAAGCTGCGGTTCTTCGACGGGAAGGTCTGGGTCGCCACCAACCGGGGCCTGTTCTCGCACCCGATGAGCAGCACCTCGGGCGCCTGGAAGCAGGAGTTCGCGCCGAACCCGAGCTACCTGCCGGGCGGGGCGAACGCGGGTGACGCGAACGCCGCGTACAAGAACATCGTCAACGACGTGGCGAACGACCCGCGCAACCCGAAGCACGTGGTGGTGGCCTCGGCCTGGCGTTCCGGCGACACGTACAACGGCTTCTACGAGACCGCCGACTACACCGCCGGGGGCTGGACGAAGGTCAACCCGACCGGCGCCATGCCGGCCGACGACATCGGCTACGTGACGTTCGCCTTCTCCGCCGACGGCGGCCGGCTGTACGCGATCAACCAGTCGCCGCGGCTGCTCAACAAGCCGGCCGGCAACGTGAACAGCTACCTGGACGGCATCTACGTCGCCAACACCGGCAACCCGGCCGGCCCGTGGAACAAGATCGCGGACTCGTCGAAGCTGGGCAACTCCGGCTCGGCGCTCAAGCAGGCCGTCGGTGGCAAGGGCTACGGCCCGGGCATCCAGGCCTGGTACAACCAGTTCCTCGCGGTGGACCCGGCCAACCCGAACCACCTCTGGGCGGGGCTGGAGGAGGTCTACGAGACGACCGACGCCGGCGCCACCTGGAAGACCGTCGGTCCCTACTGGAACTTCAACTTCTCCTGCTGGAACATCTACGACGCGCAGAACACCTGCAGCAAGACGACCCACTCCGACCAGCACTCGGTGGCGGTCGGCAACGGCTTCGTCTACGTGGGCAACGACGGCGGGGTGTACCGGCGGCCGATCAACGGCAAGACCGACAAGGCCGGGCACGCGACCGACTGGGAGAGTCTCAACGACGGCACCATCGACGCCCTCCAGTACTACGCGGTGGCGGTGGGCAAGGACCCGGCCAAGGCCGGCACGGTCGTCTCCGGCGGCCTGCAGGACAACGGCGTCTCGGTGCTCCGCCCCGGCGACACCGTGATGGGGTCCAACTTCGGCGGTGACGGTGGCGACTCCCTGGCCGACCCGGCCAACGGCTGCCGGCAGGTCCAGGAGTACACCAACCTGGCCATGCGGGTGACCGAGAACTGCAACGAGAACCCCGGCCCCGGCACGGCGAGCACCTCCACCTCGCGGGACATCCGGCCGTACACCTCGCGGCCGGGCGACGAGCCGGCCCGGTTCATCGCGCCGTTCGCGCCGGACGACCACGACGCCAACGTCTGGGTGGCCGGTGGCCAGCACGTCTGGGTGAACACCAAGGGCTACGCGATCCAGAACGGCAAGGGCTGGACGAACGTCTTCGACCTGGGCGCGGGGCACACCGCCACCTCGGTCGCCGTCTCCAACGGCATGGCGTACGTCGGCTGGTGCGGGCCGTGCAACAACGCCGGGTTCGCCCGGGGCGTCGCGGTCGGCAAGGTCGGCGACCCGTCGAGCTGGCACCAGCTCACCCTGCCGGGTGACTTCCCGAACCGGTTCGTGCAGGGCGTCGGGATCGACCCGGCGAACGCCGCGCACGCCTTCCTCGCGATCAACGGGTTCTCCCGCCGGTTCACCGAGGGACCGGGGGTCGGCTTCGGCCACGTCTACGAGACCACCGACGCGGGCGCGAGCTGGAAGGACGTCTCGGCGAACCTGCCGGACGTGCCGGCCAGCTCGATCAAGGAGCTGTCCAACGGCGCCCTGGTGCTGGCCACCGACCTGGCCACCCTCTACCGCGCACCCGGCGCCACCAACTGGCAGCGGCTCGGCTCCGGCCTGCCGCTGACCGTGGGCATGGACGTCGAGTACAACGCGGTGGACAACTCGGTCTACGTCGCGACCCACGGCCGTGGCATCTGGGCGTTCCCCCTCGCCCAGCTCTGACCTCGGGTCGGTCGGTCCCTGGGGACCGGCCGGCCCGTAGGCCGCGACCGCGCAGGCCCCGCCCCCTCTTCCTCCGGGGGCGGGGCCTGCGTCGCGGCCAGCCCGGTCAGGCGGCGGGGCGGACCTCGGCGAAGTGGCAGGCCGAGGGGTGCGGGTCCGCGGCGCGGAGCACCGCGTGCGGCTCCCGGGTGGCGCAGATGTCCTGCGCCTTCCAGCACCGGGTGCGGAATCGGCAGCCGGACGGCGGGTCGGCCGGGCTCGGCACGTCGCCGGTGAGTCGGATGATGCTCCGGGTCGCCCGTGCCCCCGGGTCCGGCACCGGCACCGCCGAGAGCAGCGCCTGGGTGTACGGGTGGGTGGCCCGCTCGTAGATCTCCTGCTCGGTGCCGGTCTCCACGATCTTGCCGAGATACATCACCGCGACCCGGTCCGAGATGTGCCGGACCACCGACAGGTCGTGCGCGATGAAGATGTACGACAGCCCGAACTCGTCCTGCAGCTGCTCCAGCAGGTTGATCACCTGGGCCTGGATCGACACGTCGAGCGCGGAGACCGGCTCGTCGCAGACGATGATCTCGGGCCGCAGGGCGAGCGCCCGGGCGATGCCGATGCGCTGCCGCTGGCCACCGGAGAACTGGTGCGGGTAGCGGTTGACGTGCTCGGGGTTGAGCCCGACCACGTCCAGCAGTTCCTGCACCCGGCGCCGCTTGCTGCCCTTCGGGGCCGCGTCCGGGTGGATGTCGAACGGCTCGCCGATGATGTCGCCGACCGTCATCCGCGGGTTGAGCGAGGTGTACGGGTCCTGCATCACCATCTGCATGTTCCGGCGCAGCCGGCGTAGTTCCGCGCCGGAGGCCTTGAACAGGTCCTTCCCCTCCAGGCTGGCCCGGCCGGCGGTCGGGGTCTCCAGCCGCATGAGCAGCCGGGCCAGGGTGGACTTGCCGCAGCCGGACTCGCCGACCACGCCGAGCGTCTCGCCGCGGCGCAGCTCGAAGCTGACCCCGTCGACCGCCTTGACGGCGCCGACCTTCTTCTTGAACAGCACACCCTGGGTGATCGGGAAGTGCTTGACCAGGTGGTTGACGGAGAGGATCGTCTCGCCGCGGACCTTGGTGCTGGCGGGCGCTGTCATCACGGACCTCCTGCGCGAAGTGGCGCGCGCTGGTCCGGCCGTCGCCGACACCCGGCGCCGGGTAACGCTGCGCAACGGTCGGCAATGGTATGTCGGGTGGTGGCTTCGGTACCGAGAGCGCGGCGAAGGGGTACCGGGCGCGGGTCGGGGCCATTGTCCACCCGCCTTGAGGAAGATGATGAAGGAGCCGCTCAGAGGGGCTGCTGAGGCCTCCCCAGCGCCCCCGGAACGAGGTCTCGACATCCTCGCGGGCTTACCGGCCCGCCGTCCGTTCCACCCTGGTTGAGCGTCGGCTGCCCGCCCCGGCGTGTGGCGAAATCCACATTGCGTAACTCTGGGTGACGAAGCCTGCGTAGCAGATCGGCACCGTTGGCCGTCGCGGGCCGGCCGGGCGCGCGGCGTGAGACGATCCAGACGTGACGGCGATCATCCTGGACGGCAAGGCGACCGCGGCGGAGATCAAGGACGAGCTGCGGACACGGGTCAAGGCGCTGGCGGATCGGGGCGTCGTCCCGGGGCTCGGCACCGTCCTGGTCGGCACCGATCCCGGCTCCGAGGCGTACGTGAACGGCAAGCACCGCGACTGCGCCGAGGTCGGCATCGCCTCGATCCGCCGGGAGTTGCCCGCCGACGCCACCCAGGAGCAGCTCGACGCCGTCCTCGCCGAGTTGAACGCCGACCCGGCCTGCCACGGCTACATCGTCCAGCTGCCGCTGCCGGCCCAGCTGGACACCCAGCGGGCGCTGGAGATGATCGACCCCGCGAAGGACGCCGACGGCCTGCACCCGGTCAACCTGGGCCGGCTGGTGCTCGGCTACGACGCCCCGCTGCCCTGCACCCCGCGCGGCATCGTCGAACTGCTCCGCCGGCACGACGTCGCGCTGATCGGCGCCAAGGTGGCGCTGATCGGTCGGGGCAACACCGTCGGCCGCCCGCTCGGCCTGCTGCTCACCCGGCGCAGCGAGAACGCCACCGTCACCCTCTGCCACACCGGCACGCTCGACCTGGCCGAGCAGACCCGGGCCGCCGACATCGTCATCGTCGCGGCCGGCGTGCCGGGCCTGCTCACCGCCGACATGATCACGCCGGGCGCCACCGTCGTCGACGTCGGCATCACCCGGGTGATCGGCCCGGACGGCAAGGGCCGCTACACCGGCGACGTGGACCCGGAGGTGGCCGAGGTCGCCGGCAAGCTGGTCCCGATGCCCGGCGGCGTAGGCCCGATGACCCGGGCCATGCTGCTGACCAACGTGGTGGAACGCGCCGAGCGTGGCGCCTGACCATCCCAAGCACGTCATAACCGTCCGCCCCTGGCCGGATCGGTGACAGGATGGCTGATACGGTCCGGAAAACCGACTGGTATCAGGGAGTGGGACGACCATGGGTAAGAAGGTCACTGTCGTCGGGGCCGGCTTCTACGGCTCCACCACCGCGCAGCGCCTGGCCGAGTACGACATCTTCGACACCGTGGTGATCACGGACATCATCGAGGGGAAGCCGGCAGGCATCGCGCTGGACATGAACCAGTCGCGTCCGGTCGAGGGCTTCGAGACCAAGGTCGTCGGCGTCACCACCGGTCCGAACGGCGAGGGCTACGAGGCCATCGAGGGCTCCGATGTCGTCGTCATCACCGCCGGCCTGCCCCGCAAGCCGGGCATGAGCCGGATGGACCTGCTGGAGACCAACGCCAAGATCGTCCGCCAGGTCTCCGAGAACGTCGCCAAGTACGCCCCGAACGCCGTCGTCATCGTCGTCTCCAACCCGCTCGACGAGATGACCGCGTTGGCCCAGAAGGCCACCCAGTTCCCGAAGAACCGCGTGCTGGGCCAGGCCGGCATGCTGGACAGCGCCCGGTTCACCAACTTCGTGGCCGAGGCGCTGAGCGTACCGGTGAAGTCGGTGAAGACCCTGACCCTCGGCTCGCACGGCGACACCATGGTGCCGGTCCCGTCGAAGAGCACCGTGGACGGCAAGCCGCTGCGCGACGTCATGCCGGCCGAGCAGATCGAGGACCTGGTCGTCAAGACCCGCAACGGTGGCGCCGAGGTGGTCGCGCTGCTGAAGACCGGCTCGGCGTACTACGCCCCGTCCGCCGCCGCCGCCCGGATGGCGAAGGCGGTCGCGGAGGACTCCGGCGAGGTCATGCCGGTCTGCGCCTGGGTCGACGGCCAGTACGGCATCTCCGGCGTCTACCTGGGCGTCGAAGCCGAGATCGGCCGCGACGGCGTCCGGCGGGTCGTCGAGACCGACCTGGACGCCGACGAGCTGGCCAGCCTGAAGGAGGCCGCCGAGGCGGTCCGCGCCAAGCAGTCCGACGTCGCCAACATGTGATCCCGGCTGCCCGAAGCGCCCCGCGACCGCCGGTCGCGGGGCGCTTTCGCGTCCGGGCGGGGATCAGTCGGCCCGGCCCGCGCCGGAACCGCCTCGACCGCCGCTTCCACCGTCGATCAGGACGCCCAGGCCGTCGAGGACCCGGGCCAGGCCGAAGTTGTACGCCTGCTCCGGGCTGTACGCGGCGTTTTGTGCGGCCCCCGCGGCGGCGCCGACTTGGACCGCGGTCGGGTACCGCTGCTCATCGAGCACCCGGGCGAGCAGCGGGCCGTTCGCCGCCCACCACTGCTCATCGCTCCACGCGCTCTCCCGGCTCGCGAGCCGTGCCTCGGCCGCCGAGCGGGCCGCGGCCCGGACGAAGTCGAGGACGTACGTCAACGCCGCGTCCCGCTGCACGTCGGGCAGGCCGGTGCCGTCAAAGGCGCGCAGTTCGTATTCGTACTTGGCCATCAGCCCCGGGCCGAGCGGCGGTCGGCCGGTGGCGACCTCGGCGGCCCAGGGGTGGGCGGCGAACAGCCCGCGGTTGTCCTCGGCGAGCGCCGCCACCCGGGCCCGCCACGGCTCGCCGGAGCGGTCCGGCCGGGGCATCCGGGCGTAGCTCGCGTCCAACATCAGGTCGAGCAACTCGGCCTTGCCGGGCACATACGTGTAGAGGGTCATCGGCGCGACGCCGACGGCCTGGGCGACCGCCCGCATGGTCACCGCGTCCAGCCCGTCGGTGTCCGCCAGCTCGATCGCGGCCGTGACGATGTCGTCCAGCGAGTAACCCTGGCGCGGACCTCGACGCGGACTCTCGTCGGGTTGCCGCCAGAGCAGTCGCAGGGTGCGGGCCGGGTCGTCGGCTCCGCTGCGGTGGTTGGGCACCTGCCGATCCTCTCAGGCAAAAACCCCGTACACAGTACGTTGTACGATGTACGAAGTAATCCCCCCGACATCAGGAAGACCACGTGCAGATCACCGCATCGGCCATCTCGCTCAACGTCGACGACGTGGCGGCCTCGGCCGCCTTCGTCCAGCGGCACTTCGGTTTCCGGCAGGAGATGGCGGCCGACGGGTTCGTCTCGCTGGCCCGCGAGGGGGTCGGCTTCAACCTGATCTTCCTGCGGGCCGGGCTGGCCAGCATCCAGCCGGAGAGCCTGAAGCAGCAGCGGGCTCAGGGCCTGATCGTCGCCTTCGTGGTGGACGACATCGACGCCGAGCACGCCCGGATCCAGGCCGCCGGCGTGCCGGTCACGACCCCGATCCAGACCGAGCCGTGGGGGGAGCGCTTCTTCCAGGTCACCGACCCCAACGGGGTGATCATCCAGCTGGTGGAGTGGGTGCACGCCCCGGGCGAGGCGGGCTGATCCGGCGTAGCGCCAGCACGGGATCGACACCGAGAAGATCTCCTGGGACGCGTACCGGCGGGACGACGGCACCTGGCGAATCATCGCCACCTGGCCGTCGGGCAAG
>NZ_JBEYSO010000007.1:157496-309451 GCF_040642675.1 Micromonospora sp. NPDC047738 | reverse complement strand
GGACCGGCGAACACACCACCGGTGAAAGCCAGACCAGCAACACCAAGAATGCTCTTACGCAGCATCGAGTTCATGACCAAAGCTCCATTCGGGGGATTGGCGCACACACCGCCCACGGGGGTGGGCAGGGCGCGCAAGCACCGTCAGGCGCTCAAACAAGAGGGGGAAAAGTCTGTCTGTCGACCAGTGGCTCGCGGGGCTAGGGGTTCGCCTCTTCGCGGCGCCGGGACCATATACAACGACCGGCGGCCCACCAACATTCCGACCCGGGCCGGCCAGCAAGCCCGCCTCGCGGGGCGCCTACCTCGGCCGTGCACCCATGTCCAACGGCCCCGGGCCGCCCGAGATTCCGGCCTCACGATGCCGCCCGCCACACACAAACCGGACAGGGCCCACCACAACCCACGGACAGGGCGTGATTGATCCGCTCCAGGTCACGGAAATGGCGGTAACCGGCATCCGCCGATAGCGCCACATCCCCGACACGGAGTCGATCACCACCCTCAGCCGGAGCCGGGCCGCGATCACCGCCCCAGCGCGCCCACAGACGGACCGCGGGTATGGCAAACGGCCCCTCCCGGAGCGGGAAGGGCCGTTTGCCGACGAACTCAGCGGCGGGCGCCGATCGGGGCGGAAGCCTCGGCGAACTCCTCGCGCGGGTCGTGCAGCTGGCCCAGCGCAACCACCTCACGCTTGAGGAAGAACGCCAGCGTCCAGTCGACCACGACCCGGACCTTGCGGTTGAACGACGGGATCCGCGACATGTGGTACGTGCGGTGCATGAACCAGGCCGGCCAGCCGGTCATCTTCACGCCGTAGACCTGCGCGACGCCCTTGTGCAGGCCGAGGCTGGCCACGCTGCCCGCGTGCTTGTGCTTGTAGTTGACCGGCTCGCGCCCGCGGATCACGTTCGCGATGTTGTCGGCCATCCGGGCGGCCTGCCGGACGGCGTGCTGGGCGCTCGGTGAGCAGAAGTTGCCCGGCTCCTTGGTGAGGTCCGGCACGGCGGCGCAGTCACCCGCGCTCCACGCGCCCTCGACCACCCGGTCGCCGTCGACGATCTGCAGGGTGGGCAGGCAGGTGACCCGGCGGCGCTCGTCGCGCGGGAAGTTGGTGGCGTCCAGCATGGGCGACGGCTTGACGCCGGCCGTCCAGACGATCGTGTCGGCCGGGAAGCTGTCGCCGTCGGAGAGCTTGACGATGCCATCGACACACGACTCGAGCCGGGTGTCCAGACGGATGTCCATGTTCCGCTTGAGCAGCTGCTGCACCGTGTAGGCGCCCATGTCCCGGTCGACCTCGGGCAGCACCCGCTGGGTGGCTTCGACCAGGACCCAGCGCATGTCCTCCGGCTTGAGCTCCGGGTAGTAGCGCAGCGCGTCCCGGGCCATGTCCTCCATCTCGGCCAGCGCCTCGATGCCGGCGTAGCCACCGCCGACGAAGACGAAGGTCAGCGCGCGGCGGCGGACCTCCGGGTCGGTCGTGACGGCCGCCACGTCGAGCCGGTCCAGCACGTGGTTACGCAGGAAGACGGCCTCGCCGATGGTCTTGAACCCGATGCCGTGCTCGTGCAGCCCGGGGATCGGCAGGGTGCGGGAGACCGAGCCGGGGGCGACCACCACGTGGTCGTACGGGATCTCCCGGGTCGGGCCGCTGATCGGCTGCACGATCGCGGTCTTCCGGTCGTGGTCGATCCGGGTCACCGCACCCGCCACCACCGTGCACCGGCGCAACTCCCGTCGCAGCGGCACCACCGCGTGCCGGGGCGAGATGTTGCCCGCCGAGGCTTCCGGGAGGAACGGCTGGTAGGTCATGTGCGGCTGCGGGTCGACGACGATGACCTCGGCCTCACGGGAGCTCAGCTTCTTGGACAGGCGCAGAGCGGCGTACAGGCCCACGTGCCCGGCACCCACGACAAGGATCCGCTTCGGATTCACGTCATCTATCTTTCCCCCGGCGGCTCGACTAATCCCGTTCGAGACCCCCCGTTGTGACGGAGCACAACCCCTGTGACCTGCACAACGTCCCGCGATGTCCCGCTATCTGCGACGCAGGAGAAAGCTGAGCAGCGCGGTGAGACCCACCGCGACCAGCAGCCCGGCCACCGTGGCCGCCTGGAAACCACGGCTCCCACCGACCCCGCCGAGCCAGGCCAGCACGATGCCGAGCACCCCGCTCGCCAGCACCACTCCGCCGGCACGGGTCAGCCACCGCAGGACCAGGTCCGGATCGACCACCGCATCGAACGGCAGCAGTGCGGCCAGCGCGCAGAGCGTGTGCCCGAGGTAGAGCAGGGCCGCCACGGCGAGCAGCCGCCACAACTCCGGCGGCCGGTCGTATCCGAGGGTGGCGAGCAGCCAACCACCGACCGTGACCAGTGCCGCGAAGGTCGGCCAGATCCGGCGCGGCCCGACCGCCGGCAGCACCGCCACCACCGTCAGGGCCAGCACCGACCGCGGGGTGAACGCCTGCACCGGGTACGCGACCAGGAAGCCGACCAGCACGGTGACGAAGACGCCGCCGCGGACCAGCAACGGCGTGAGACCGATCCGGCTGACCGTGTAGCGCAGCGCGCGGACCCGCTCGTGCAGTCCGTCGAGAAGGTCGTTCATCGCTTCCCACCTCCGTGCGCGACGGCGGGACGCCGCCTCACCGGCCACCCACCCGCGGGACGGTGGCCAGGCGGGCCACGTCGCGCAGCACCTGATCGAGGCTGCCCGCGCCGGCCCAGCGGACCACCGGCACGCCGTGCTCGCGGAGCTGGCCGATCATCGTGTCCCGGTCCAGCCGCCACAGCCGGTAGGCGACCTCGGCCCAGCCCTGGCCCTTCGGCACCGACAGGTCGCCCGGCAGGGTGTCCACCGCCACCACGAACCGCCCGCCCCGGGCCATCCGGGCCAGCATCTGGGCCGAGCGCTCGTCGAGCAGCGGGGTGAGCACCACGAGCAGCGCGTCCGAGGAGAGCAGCTGCGGGCCGAAGACCTGGTCGTACGGCTCGTGGGGCGAGTTCTCGGCCCGCACGTCGAGCAGCCACTCCAGCACGGTCAGGTATTGCCGGCGGCCGGTGGCCGGGCGGAGCCGGCGGGCGGCCGGGCCGTACTCCAGCAGCGCCACCCGGTCGCCCCGGTGCAGGTAGTGCTCGGCGATCGCGGCGGCAGCCCGGACCGTGGTGTCCATCACGGACGCCGCGCCGCGTACGCCGCCGGACCGGCCCGCCTCGGCGAGCACGTCGAGCAGCACCACCACCTCGGCGTCCCGGTCGGACAGGGTGGCCGCCACGTGCAGCTGGCGGGCCCGCAGCGACACCCGCCAGTCGATCCGGCGCAGCCGGTCCCCGGGGGCGAAGACCCGTACGCCGGCCAGCTCACCGCCCTCCCCCGGCCGCCGGGAGTGGTGCGCGCCGACCAGCCCGGCGGCCCGGGGCATCGCCTCCACCGCCTCAAACGGCTCAGTCATCGGGTAGACCCGCATCCGGACCGGGTCGGCGATGACCGCCCGGGAGACCAGCAGCCCGTCGGCGACGGCGACCCGCACCCCGGCCGGACCGATCGGGTGCCGGCCCCAGCGCAGCGCCGTCCCGGAAAGCGCCAGGTCGACCGCAGTGCCGCGGGGCACCGAGGTGACGAAGGGGCGGTCGGCGCCACCGGAACGGCTCACGTCCACCCCGGATCCGCCGAAGCCGACCTGCTCCACCCGCAGCCAGCGGGACATCCGGGTGCGGACCACCGCCATGTCGTACGAGACGGTGTCCGGGTTCGCGACGGCGACCGTGGCGGCCATCGGCGAGCCCTCGACCAGATGCGCGTCCCCGGTGCCGATCTCCAGCTCGGGCAGCGTGCCGGGCCGGCGGCGCAGCCCGTACGCGGTGCCCAGGGCGAACGGCGTGGCCAGGACGACCAGGTCGATCCGGCCGAGCAGCACGGCCGCGACGAGCAGCAGCCCGGTGAGCAGCACGGCCCGGCCGAGCGCCCAGGTGGGCGCCCAGCTCGCCGGCTCCTGGCGGTCGGCCATCAGTGCCCGGCGGGTCCGGCCGCGTAGCTGGGCAGGGCGCCGCTGGCCGGGGCGGGTGTGGCCTCCAGCACCTCACCGACGACGAAGGAGGGGTCGACCCGGCGCAGCCACATCTCCGGGCGCAGCGTGATCCGGTGGGCCAGCGCGGGCACCGCCACCGCCTTGACGTCCTCCGGCACCACATAGTCGCGGTTGGCGAGCACGGCCCGGACCCGGGACAGCAGCAGCAGCGCCAGCGAGCCGCGTGGCGAGGCGCCGACCAGCGCCGAGGGGTGCTCCCGGGTGGCCGCGGTCAGCGCCACGATGTACCGGCCGACGGAGTCCTCGACGACCACGTCCTCCAGCGCCGCCTGCATGGCCCGCAGGGTGGTGGCGTCCACCACGGGCTTGATCTCGGCCTCCTCCCGCCGGCGGGCGATCCGTCGGCGCAGCACGTCCCACTCCTCCTCGTGGTTCGGGTAGCCGAACGACACCCGGAGCAGGAACCGGTCGAGCTGCGCCTCGGGCAGCGGGTACGTCCCCTCGTACTCGATCGGGTTGGCGGTGGCGAGCACGTGGAACGGCTCGTCCAGCCGGTAGGTGACGCCCTCGACGGAGACCTGCTTCTCCTGCATCGCCTCCAGCAGTGCCGACTGGGTCTTCGGCGGGGTGCGGTTGATCTCGTCGGCGAGGAGCAGGTTGGTGAAGACCGGTCCGGCCCGGAACGAGAAGTCGCCGCTGCGCTGGTCGTAGAGGAAGGAGCCGGTGACATCGGCGGGCAGCAGGTCGGGCGTGAACTGGAGGCGGCGGAAGTCCAGCCCGAGGGCCTGCGCGAACGAGCGCGCCGTCAGCGTCTTGCCCAGGCCGGGCAGGTCCTCCAGCAGCACGTGTCCGCCGGCCAGGATGCCGGCGAGGACCAGCTCCAGCGCCTCCCGCTTGCCGACTACGACCGTGCCGACCGCGTCCAGCACCTCCCGGGCCAGCCGGCCCACCTCGGCGGGGGGCATGCTCCGGTCCACGTCGTTCATCACAGCTTCTCCAGTTCGGCGACGATCGCCGCGAGGTTGCGCGGCGACGGGGTGCGGCGGGCGGGCGTGGCGAGGAAGGCCCACAATGGCTCGCCCAGCAGGGCGCGGGCCCGGGCCGGGTCGGACTCGCGGGTGACGCCGTGCTTCTGGCGCAGCCGCTCGTCGGCCAACTCACCGATCCGGGGCAGGATCACGTTGGTGAACCGCTCGGGCCGGGTGGTGGACCAGTCCAGCGGCACCTGCCAGCCGTTGATCGCGCTACGCAGTGCGTCCCGGGCCCCCCAGTTCCAGGTGCCCGGCTCCTCGCCGACCGGGGCCCGGCCACCGGCCCTCGGCGGCGGCGGAGGCGACAGGGCAGCGGTGACCCGCCGTACGGCGAGCACCGCGAGCACCCCGGCCACGATGATCCAGAGTGACGCCTGGAGACCGATCGCGCGCAGGCCGGCCACGACCACCACCACGATCGCCGCGGTGACCACGAGGGTACGCAGCAGCCCACGCAGCCACCCGCCCCGCGCGTCCCGCGCCTCCCCAGCGGGTTCCTCGTCGAACGACAGCAGGTCATCGATACTGGTGCTCATGCCGTCGCCTCCCTCCGGTCGGCAACGGCCTGAGGCACCACCGCACCGAGCTGACCGATTCGCTCACTCCGCTCGCTCATGCCGTCGCCTCCCCGGAATCGGCGACGGCTGCGGTGGTCAACTCGGCGCGCAGCCGGCGCAGCGCGGCCCGGGCCTGGTCGCGCATCTGCTCGTCGACCGCGTGGGTGGCGTACCGGGCCTCCCGGTAGACGTGCGCGAAGCCGTCCAGCACACCGGCGCTGGCGATCGCCGGGACGCCGGCCGCCGGGTCACCGCGCAGCAGCCGGGTGACCAGGTCGGTGGCGGTGTCCCCGGCCAGCCGGGGCACCCCGGCCTCCTCGGCCGCCTCCTCCAGTCGGACCCAGCAGGCGATCACCGCCGTCCGGGGATCGGTGGACCGGTCGTCCAACTCCACCAGGCCGGCGTCCAGGGCGGCCACCACCTCCCGGGCGGTGCCGTCGGCGGTCCGCCGGGCCCGCTGGGTCGGGATGGCCCGGGTGGTCCGCCGCAGCGCCCCGCTGATCAGCGTCCAGACGACGTACCCGGCGACGGCCAGCGCAGCTGTGCCGAGCACGACGAGGAAGGCAGTGATGATCCACTGGGGAATCTCGACCGAGGTGGCCTCGCCCGCGTCCCGAGGCTCGACCGGGATCGAGGGTACGGGCTCGGCGGTGGGATAGTCCGGCACGTAGGGGAGGTTGTCCACGGCGGGCGGGATCCGGCTGGCGCCGATCGCGGAGTGCCCGGCGGCGAGCGCGGCGACGGCGAGCAGCAGGGTCACCGCGACGACCGGCCACCACCTGCGCAGCACGCCGAGGTCCATCCCACCGCCCAACGCAATCCTCAGTCGTCCACCCCGGCCAACCGCTTCGCCCGGGCGAACACGTCGTCCAACATCGCTGGTGTCAGCCGCCCGGTGAAGGTGTTCTGCTGGCTGACGTGGTAGCAGCCGAGCAGCGCCGGTACGGACGTGCCGGACCAGTGTGCCCCATGACCGAACGCCGGGCGCGGAGTGGGCGGGCGCTGCCCGTACACGTCGCGCAGGACCGGCCACCATGCGGCCCAGGCGAACGCGCCCAGCGCGACCACGACGCGCAGCGTGGGCCGGAGCAGCGCCACCTCCCGGTGCAGCCACGGCGCACAGGTGTCGCGTTCGGTCGGGGTGGGTTTGTTGTCCGGCGGCGCGCAGCGGACCGCGGCGAAGATCCGGGTGTCGCGCAGGGTCAGGCCGTCGTCGGCGGCGACGCTGGTCGGCTGGTTGGCCAGCCCGGCCCGGTACAGCGCGGCGAACAGCACGTCGCCGGAGCGGTCGCCGGTGAAGATCCGGCCGGTGCGGTTGCCGCCGTGCGCGGCCGGTGCCAGGCCGAGGATGGCGATCCGCGCGTCGGGCGCGCCGAAGCCGGGCACCGGGCGGCCCCAGTACTCCTGGTCGCGGAAGGCCGCCCGTTTCGTCCGGGCCACCTCCTCCCGCCAGGCGACCAGCCGGGGGCAGGCGAAGCAGTTGCTGACCTCGGCGTCGAGGTCGGTCAGATCGGTCGCCCGCGCGGCGCGGGCGACCACCTCGGCGGGGGTACGCGGTTCAGCCAAGCCTGGCCCGGAAAAGCTCGAGGGTGCGGGCCCAGGCGGTGGCGGCGGCGCGCTGGTCGAAGTGCTCCGGCCGGTCCTCGTTGAAGAACGCGTGCGAGGTGCCCGGGTAGTCGTAGGTCTGGCAGGCCCCGCCGGCCGCCTCGATGGCCCGGCGTACGCTCTGCACCCCGTCGGCGGCGGAGAGGCCGTCCGCCTCCGAGCAGTGGATGAGCGCGGCCTTGCCCGCGTAGTCGGCCCAGTCGGTGCGCATGCCGTCCCAGGGCAGGCGCGGGTAGAAGCCGGCGGTGGCGACGATCCGGTCCGAGAAGGTCCCCGACCAGAGGGCCAGGCTGGCGCCGGCGCAGAACCCGGCGCAGCCGATCCCGCCGGCCACCTCCGAGCGGCCGGAGAGATAGTCCGCCGCGGCGGCGATGTCGGTGGCCGCCTCGTCCATCTGCGCGCTGTTCAGCATTAGCCGCGGCTCACTCGGCTTGCTGGCCGGGCCGCCGTGGCGGAAGTCCGGCGCGAGGGCGACGAAGCCGGCCTCGGCGAAGCGGTCCACCACCGCCCGCACGTGGGGCACCAGACCCCACCAGTCCTGGATGACGATGACCGCCGGGCTGGCCGCACCGTCGGAGGGTATCGCGAGATACCCCTCGCTCGTCCCCCCGTTGCCGGTGAAGCTCACCATCTCGCCCATTGGCCCGTCCTCCTAGCGGTCAGTCATCGTTGGCTGGTCGCCCAGTGGGTGTTACGTGCCGGTAGCGTGCCACGCTCCCGGCAGCCCGGGGAAGACGCCGGCAGAGTGGCATTCACCTCCCGTTCGCCTGGCGGACCAGACAGAGCAGGTAGCCGTCGCCGTCGTCGCCGACGCGGTACAGGACGTACCCGTCGTCGCCCGGCCGGAAGTACGGCTCGCACGCCGCCGCCGAGCGGGTACGGGCCGCCGCCGGGTCCTGCACCCGGCCGACCACCGCGTACGCCGCGGCGGCCGAGTCGCAGCGGACCACCCGCGCATCGTCGGCCGCCTTCGCCTCGACGCCGGCGACGGTGGGCAGGTCGGCCACGCAGTCACCGATCCTCGCCTCGGCGGTGCCGTCACCGCCCCCGAAGACGTCGCGCAGGTCGCCACTCGGGCCCACCTTGATCAGAAAACCCACCAGCAGGGCGGTGGCGACGCCGAGGAGCAGCACGACCACGCCCAGCACGGCGCCGAGACGGGACGGGGCGGCCGGATCGCCGGCTGGTTCCGACGGCGGGGTCCCGTCGGTTGCGGGCTCGGCGGAGGAGAGGGTGGCCTGCTCTGACACGGGGGTCCTTTCACGGGAGTCGACGAGCAGACGACACCGTAGCGACCGGGACCGGACGGCACTGCCCCTCCCCTGCCAATCGGTCCATCATGGACACGAAGCGGGGCGCCCGTCGGTCGACGAGCGCCCCGCGGCGAGGAGTCAGCGGGTCGGGACCGGCCCCGGGTCGGCCGGCTCCGGCGCCCCGGACGGCGGGGCGGCGGTCGGCGTGTCCGTCGGCGTGGTGGACGCCGTGGGGCTGCCGGTCGGCTCGGGCGACACCGTCGGGGCCGGAGTCGCAGGCGACGCCGTCGGGGCCGGGGCGGCCGGCCGGGGCGCGAAGGGGGCCCGGTCCGGGCAGTACGGATAGACGTTGCGCGGCGGGTACTGGCCGCTGTCGACGCAGGTGGGGTAGCCGAGCCGGATCGGCACGCCGTTCTGGTCGAAGAGCCGGGCGTTCCGCACCAGGCGCCCCTCCTCGTCGTAGACGAAGACGTCCTCAATCGAGTCGTACGGGTTGCCGACCGAAACCCCCGCGTAGGGCCCGAAGTCGTCCGAGCGGGCGTGCTGGTCCACGTTGAGCAGCGCGGCGAAAGCGAAGAGCAGCAGGGCGGCCGTACCGAGCCGCAGCAGCCGCCGCGGCCAGCCCCGGAAGCCGACGGAGTGGCGGCCCAGCCAGATCGAGGCGAGCACCGTGCCGGCGAGCAGGAACAGGCCGGCCAGCACGCTGCCGCTGAGCCGGGGCAGCAACCCGGACGGCTCGCCGAGCGCGGCGGAGATCAGCAGCGCAGCCAGCCACCCGCGGACCAGCCACCACGCCGGGCGCAGCGGGCGGAGGAACTCACTCGCCGTGGCGTACCCGAGGAGGGGGCCGAGTCGGGTGTCGAGGCCGCGCAGCCCGGCGGAGATCCGGGCGCGGGCGGCGGCGAACCGGCGGTCCGCGGACGCCTGCCCGCCGTCCCCGTCCGCGCCGGCGGCAGCTCGCAGCTCGGCCGCGTACGCCTCCGGCGCGCCCAGCCGGTCGACCAGCGTGCCGTCGGCCTCCGCGGCGACCTCGGTGAGGTGTTCCGCCAGGTCCTCGGTCAACTCGTCGCGGACGGCGGGCGGCAGGTCGGCCAGGGCGGCCCGCACCCGCTCGACGTAGTCCGCGATCTCCTGCCCAGTGACGGTCATGCCGCCATCCCCCGATCGTCGAGCAGTGCGTCCATGGTGGTGGCGAAGGAGCGCCAGGTCTTGCCGGAGCGGGTGAGCTGATCCCGGCCGGCGGCGTTGAGGGCGTAGTACTTGCGGTGCGGGCCGGACTCGCTCGGCACCACGTACGCGGTCAGCAGGCCGGCGGCGAAGAGCCGGCGCAGGGTGCCGTAGACGGAGGCGTCGCCGACCTCCTCCAGGCCGGCCTCGCGCAGCCGGCGGAGGATGTCGTAACCGTAGCCGTCCTCGTCCTTGAGCACGGCGAGAACGGCCAGGTCGAGCACGCCCTTGAGGAGCTGCGTCGTATCCACGCGTTGCACGGTACTGTGGATTGCACAGTACCGTCAAGAAAACAGTAGTTCTCTCGCCGCGTCATGGGTTGGAGCCATGTCGTAAAGCAGTCATGCCTCCTTCCAGGGGTAACCGCCGCCGCGCCCGAACAGGCGCTGTTCGGCTTCGACGCCCGCCTCGCCACCGAACATGCCTGACCAGGCACACATGGAACAACAGGCCCAACCTAGGTATAGCGATTGCTATACTCGTTGCATGGCGGCGGGCGAGTGGGACGTGTACCTCGTCAACGAGGTGCGGCAATGGATCGAGACCCTCGAAGGCAACACCTATCGCCGGGTTGTGCATGCGATCGATCTTCTGGCGGAACACGGACCCGGGCTCGGGCGGCCACTCATCGACACCATTCACGGTTCATCGATGGCGAACTTGAAGGAACTGCGGCCTGGCAGCGTACGTATTCTCTTTGCGTTCGACCCCTGGCGATCGAGCATCCTGCTGGTTGCCGGGGACAAGTCAGGGCAGTGGAACGTGTGGTAGCGCGACGCCATCCCGCTCGCCGAACACCGCTATGAGCTCTACCTCAAGGAACGAGCACGACAGGAGGGGGAAGCATGAGCGACTACTCGCGGTGGCAGGACATCCGCGCCGAGCACGTCACGCGTGCCGGTGGAGAGGAGGCCGTCGAGGCAGGCAAGCAGGAGCTCCTTGCCGAGGTCATCGGGCACCGACTGGCGGAAGTGCGACGTGCGCGCGGGCTGACGCAGCAGCAGGTCGCGGACCGGATGGGTGTCACCAAGGGCCGAGTCTCGCAGATCGAGCAAGGCCAGATCTCCGGCCAGGAGGTCGTCGCCCGGTTCGCCGCCGCTCTGGGGGGCAAGCTCCACCAGGCCATCTACTTCGACGACGGGGACATCGCCGCCATCGCTTGATCTGCCCCGTTCAACGGTCGACACGTTGATGACCGCGCCATTCGGGCCGCCGACCAAGAAGCGGCGGAGCCCCCGCAAGCCGTCAGTAATCGGATAGACGATCTCGGCGCAAGCGGCGACACACTGGGCGTGGACGTCGAATGTTCGGCTTGATGGGCCCGACGGTCATCAGATGAAGCCAGGCCGCGCTGCGTCACTCAGGGAATCCGCGATGTGACGGCCTGCCCGCCAAAACCGGATACGTGCTGTGCTGGCACTTAAGTTCTCCTTACGTGCCTGCTGATTCACGAGGATGGTCGGTACCTTGCCCCGATGCGACACATCGGAACCGTGATCGCCGCAGCCATCGTGGGCCCGTCGGCCTGGATCCTCTTCGCCCTTGGGCAGGACCGGTCGGCGCAGGCGTTCGCAGACGCACAGAACGGCGGCGCACTGGACGGCGGTGATCTCGTCCGGCCCGCGCTCGTGCTGGCGGCGGCTGGGATCCTGCTCGGGCTCGTCGCCACACTCCGGATCTCCCCGCTGGGCGCGACGCTGACCGGATTGTTCTACTCGGCCAGTTACCTGGGCCTGCTGGTCAGCCCGGCCTCGCTGATGAAACTCCTCGACCACGAACCGACTCTGGCCGGCTACCAGGTCGATCTGGCAGCCCCCGTCCGGACCGGGACCACCCTGCTTGTGGGCTCGCTGTTGCTCGTCGCGGTCGTGAGCGTCCGCCGCTGGCAACGGTGGCCGCAACCCGAAGCCGACGGACCTGGCGCGCTGCAGCCGGACGAGATCCTCTCGCCCGCGACGCAGAAGGACCGCCCACTGGGCGTGGACGGTCTCGGCCTGGGCACGCCGAGCAGGACCCCCGAGCCGGAACTGGTACGGGCCGGCAGTTCGAGCGGGGCCGGTCGTTCGGACGGGACCGGCGCTTCGGACTGGGCTGGCTCGCTGTCGGGCGGTGCCGGGGACCGGCCCGGACGATCGTCGGACTGGCCGCGCCAGCCGTCGAGGTGAACCGGCAGATCTTGTGATGCCGCATTTTGGGGACACCGATACCGCGCGCATCGCCACCCGGCAGAAGCGGGTCAGCTTGTCCTGACCCACTTCTGCCGGCCCACGTCGCCTTGTCCCGGCGCGGGCCGCCGGTCCGGCAGGGACTCAGCTGACGCGGCGGCAGGGGTCCCCGTAGTCGGGGTCGACGTGCAGCATCGCCTTCCGGGTGTTCGGCCCGTAGACCCCGTCCGCCGAGGTGCGGGCGACCTTCTGCACCTCGATCAGCGCCTTCTGCGTGTTGCCGCCGAAGTTGCCGTCGACCGTCAGCGGGTAGACGCCGACCGCCCTGAGCGTGCCCGGGTAGCAGTCGTTCATCGTGTCCTGCAGCCGGGCCACCCCGTCACTGACGTTCCCGCGCACCATGTTGCAGTCGACCGAGTTGGTCGATGCGGCGGGCACCAGGGCTCCCTGATAGGTAACAGACTTCACGCAGGTCGGCGTCGCGGCGGACGCCGGGCCGGAGCCCACCAACTGGACCGAACCGCTGGTCACCACCAGCAGAACCGCCGCAACCGCTCGCCGAACAACACGCTTCGACATCCACACTCCTCCCCGTAATGATGCATCGATGAGCATCTCCGCGAGACAGTAGCAGGGGCTCTCCTGCTCCATCGACCGCCATGACATTCTTCCGATTCAATGCATCGGGGTGGAAACCGGTTCATCGAACCCGGTTGGTCCAACCTGCTACTGCAGGCTCCAGGCGATGCCGTCGAGGATGTCGTGCTCGGAGGCGACGACGGACGACATGCCGGCGCGCTCCATGATGACCCGGAGCACCAGGGCGCCCGCGCCGATCACGTCGGCGCGGCCGGGGTGCATCACCGGGATGGCCAGCCGCTGCGCGCTGCTCTTCGCCAGCAGGTCGGCGGTGACCTCGGCGACCTGGTCGTACGACACCCGGGCGTGGTGGATGCGCTCCGGCTCGTACGCCTGGAGCCCCTGGGCGATGGCGACGACGGTGGTGACCGACCCGGCGAGCCCGACCAGCGTGGCGGCCTCGCGCCCCGGCACCACCGCCAGCGCGCGGTCCACCGCCACGGCGATGTCGGCCTGCGCGGCCGCGATCTCGTCGAGGCTCGGCGGGTCGCCGTGCAGGTGGCGCTCGGTCATCCGGACGCAGCCGATGTCCATCGAGACGGCCGCCTCCACCCGGCCCTCGCGGGTGCCGACCACGAACTCGGTCGATCCGCCGCCGATGTCGACGACCAGGTACGGCGGCCGGGCGTCGGCGGGCAGCCCGCGCACCGCGCCGGTGAAGGAGAGCCGGGCCTCCTCGTCGCCGGTGACCACCTCGGGCGGCACGCCGAGGGTCTGCTCGACCATCGCCCGGAAGTCGGCGGCGTTGCTGGCGTCCCGGGTCGCCGAGGTGGCGCACATCCGGACCCGCTCCGCGCCGAACTTCTCGATCTCGGCCGCGTAGTCGGCGAGCGCCACCCGGGTCCGCTCGATCGCCTCCGGCGCGAGCCGGCCGGTCCGGTCGACGCCCTGGCCCAGCCGGACGATCTCCATCCGGCGGCACAGGTCCACCAGCGGCGCCTGCGGGCCGGCCTCCCGGTCGGGCAGGTCGGCGACCAGCAGTCGGATCGAGTTGGTCCCGCAGTCGATGGCGGCCACGCGCGTCGTCACGGCAGCAACCCTACGGCAGCCGGTGCCCCGACCGGTCACGCCGTCGTCACAGGCGCAGCAGCATGCGGGTGTTGCCGAGGGTGTTCGGCTTGACCCGTTCCAGGTCGAGGAACTCGGCCACGCCCTCGTCGTAGGAGCGGAGCAGTTGCTCGTAGACGGGCTGCGGCACCGGCGCGCCGTCGATCTCCTGGAAGCCGAACGAACCGAAGAACCGGGTCTCGAAGGTCAGCACGAAGATCCGGGCCACCCCCAGCTCCCGGGCGGCGTCGATCAGCTCGCCGACGATCCGGTGCCCGATCTTGCGGCCCCGGCAGGTCGGGTCGACCGCCACCGTCCGGATCTCGGCCAGGTCCTCCCACATCACGTGCAGGGCGCCGCAGCCGACCACCGTGCCGTCCGGGGTGGCCGCCACCCGGAACTCCTGCACGTCCTCGTAGAGGGTGACGGTGGCCTTGCTGAGCAGCCGCCGGTCGTCGGTGTAGGTGTCGACGAGTCGCCGGATGCCGCGTATGTCTGCGGTGCGGGCCCGGCGGACCACGATCTCGTCGGCGGCCGTCATCTCACTCCGCCGCCGGGACGTCCACGCACGGACCAGCCGACCACCACTGCTCCACCAGGGCGAGGGTCTCGTCGCCGAACGGGTTGACCCCCGGCCCGGCCGCGAGCGCGTGCCCGAGGTGGACATGCAGGCACTTCACCCGGCCGGGCATGCCGCCGGCCGAGATGCCGGCGATCTCCGGCACCTGGCCGATCGCCTCCCGGCGGGCCAGGTAGTCCTCGTGCGCGGCCCGGTAGCGGGCGGCCAACTCCGGGTCGGCGGCCAGCCGCTCGGCCATCTCCTTCATCAGCCCGGCCGACTCCAGCCGGCTGCACGCCGCCGTCGCCCGGGGGCAGGTCAGGTAGAACAGCGTCGGGAACGGGGTGCCGTCGGCCAGCCGTGGCGTCGTCTCGACCACGTCGGGCAGGCCGCACGGGCAGCGGTGGGCCACCGCCCGGGTGCCGCGGGGCGGGCGTCCGAGCTGCGCGGCCACCGCGGCCAGGTCGGCCTCGGTGGCCGGTTGCCGCTCGGCCGGGGGTACGGAATCCGCCGCCGGTTCCTGCGGTGGTACGACGCTCACGGTGTCGCCTTTCGGGGTGGTGCCTAGTTGTCCGGGCGCTCGGCGTTGGCCGCCTGCACGCTGGACCACAGGGTGTCGTACCAGGCGTCGGGCTGCTTCGGCGGCCCCGGCTTCGCGCCCGTGCCGGCGTCCCGGGCGGCCCCCTCCGGGTCGGAGAGCACCACCAGCAGGGTCTCCCCCGGCCGGCCCATGAAGAAGCGCTCCCGGGCCTGCGTCTCGATGTACGCCGGGTCCTTCCATTTGGCCGCCTCGGCGGTGAGGTCCTCGATCCGCTTCCGCTGGTCGACCTGGGACGCCTCCATCCGCTCGATGTCGGCCTGCTGGTCCAGGTAGACCCGGACCGGATAGGTGTACGCCAGGGCGAGCGCGATCAGCACCGCGAAGAGCACGGTGGCGCGCCCGGTGAAGCGCCGGGGTTGGGGTGCGGTGAGCCGCTTGACGGTGCCCCCGGCGGCCGTACGCCGGGCCGCCGCGGGACGGCTCGCGGAGCGTACGCCATCAGTGCCGCGGACGCCTCCGGACGACCGACCGGCGGCCCGCGGCTCGGCGCGGACGCCGCCCTCGCGGGCCGACGACCGGGTCCGGGCACCGCCCGGCCGGCCGATCTGACCCGGCCGACGGGCGGGACGTTGGCCACCCGGTGTGCGGCGCTGCTGCATCGTCACACCCCTCCCCCGGAGCTCTCCGCTCAGGCCGAACGGTAGCGCGGGAACGCGCCGACGCCGGCGTACCGCGCCGCGTCGGCCAGCTCCTCCTCGATCCGCAGGAGCTGGTTGTACTTGGCGACCCGGTCGGACCGGGCCGGGGCGCCGGTCTTGATCTGGCCGCAGCCGGTGGCGACCGCCAGGTCGGCGATGGTGGTGTCCTCGGTCTCGCCCGAGCGGTGGCTCATCATGCAGGCGAAGCCGGCCCGGTGGGCCAGGTTCACCGCGTCCAGGGTCTCGGTGAGCGAGCCGATCTGGTTGACCTTCACCAGCACCGCGTTGGCGGCCTTCTCGGTGATCCCCCGGGCGATCCGCTGCGGGTTGGTGACGAAGAGGTCGTCGCCGACGATCTGGATCCGGTCGCCGAGCGCCGCGGTCAGGGTGGCCCAGCCGCTCCAGTCGTCCTCGGACAGCGGGTCCTCGATGGACACGATCGGGTAGTCGCCGGCGAGCTTGGTGTAGTAGTTGCTCATCTCCTCGGCGGTCTTGCTGGCCCCCTCGAACGTGTAGGTGCCGTTGTCGAAGAACTCGGTGGCGGCCACGTCGAGGGCGAAGACGATGTCGGTGCCGAGCCGGTAGCCGGCCTTCTCCACCGCCTCGGCGATCAGGTCCAGCGCGGCGGCGTTGGTCGGCAGGTTCGGGGCGAAGCCGCCCTCGTCGCCGAGGCCGGTCGACAGGTCCTTCTTCTTCAGCACCGACTTCAGCGCGTGGTAGACCTCGGCGCCGGAGCGCAACGCGTCGCGAAAGGTGGGCGCGCCGATCGGCGCGATCATGAACTCCTGGATGTCCACATTCGAGTCGGCGTGCGCGCCGCCGTTGAGGATGTTCATCATCGGCACCGGCAGCAGGTGCGCGTTCGGCCCGCCCAGGTAGCGGAAGAGGCTCAACTCGGCGCTGCCCGCGGCGGCCTTGGCCACGGCCAGGGAAACCCCGAGGATCGCGTTCGCGCCCAGCTCGGCCTTGTTGTCGGTGCCGTCGAGGTCAAGCATCTTCTGGTCGATCAGCCGCTGCTCGCTGGCCTCGTACCCGATCAGCTCGTCGACGATCTTGTCCTCGATGTTGGTGACCGCCTTCTCGACACCCTTGCCCAGGTAGCGGTCCTTGTCACCGTCGCGCAGCTCGATCGCCTCGAACGCGCCGGTGGAGGCGCCGGACGGCACCGCGGCGCGGGCGATCGTGCCGTCGTCGAGCCCGACCTCGACCTCGACCGTCGGGTTGCCCCGCGAGTCCAGGATCTCCCGGGCGACGATTCCCTCGATGGTTGCCACTGAGTCGCTCCTCGTATGTGTGTTCCGGTCCGGTATGGGCCGCGACGGTGCGGCTGAGGCAGGTGTTGAACGCAGCGTATCGGGCCCCCGAGGTACGCACGCCGCGGCCCGGCGGGCCGCAACGCTCAGTGACGGCCCCCGCGGTCCCGCCACGACGGACATTCCCGAAATCCCGGGCGTCAACCGGCAACGGGTTTGCGAGAGGTTGCCCCGATCGACAAGGCTGGGCGCCATGCCCGCCGCCTCGACGACTCTTCGCGCGCTCGCCGCCTCGATCATCGCGTCGCTCACGGTCACCGGCTGTCAGACCTTCGACGACGCCGGGGTCGCGCTCGGGCGGGCCGACCTGGTCAACGACCTGGCCGCCCGGATGGACCGGGCCCTGGAGCAGACCTGGGCGGCCGACTACCAACTCCCGGGCGGCCGCACCGCCTCGATCGCCCAGACCGCGAAGCCGCTCCGCTCGGCGTACACCTGGCCGGACGGCAAGATCACGGTGACTCAGGAGGCGGTGACCCGCTGCGCGACCGCCGGCAGGCGTACCTCCTGCGAGGTGTCGCCCCCGGTGCTGACCGCCGGCAAGCCGTCAGTGATCGTCTACACCGAGGCCCGCCAGCACGGCCAGGTCACCCCGCCAGCGGTGATCCGGCTGCTCACCGACGCGGCCCTGGACACCCAGGCGACCATCGAGCAGAGCGACACCACCCTGGCCGGCCGCCACGCCACCTGCGTCGACGTCACCCGCGCCGGCCAGCGCTTCACCGCCTGCGTCACCACCGAGGGGGTGCTCGCCAGCTTCACCGGCGCCCTCGACGGCAAGCCGGCGGAGATCACGCTGAGCCGTTACACCGACACCGTCGAGGCGGCCAGCTTCGACGTGCCGGCCGGCGCGGGCGTGGTGGACCGCCGCCGCCCCGAGACCTCGTGACCGGGCGGCCCGAAGAAGCCGCTGCCGCGACCGGATCCCGGGTCGGAACCGAGGTGCCGGCCGGGACCGACGCCCCGGCGGCTTCCGGCGACGCGGCACCCGCCGCCGACGCGCTGACCCCCTGGGCCGGGGCGGGCGGGGGTGGATTCGTCCCGGGCGCCGACCGCGCCCGACCCCCGATGCCCGGCGACCTGGCGTTGCCGGTGGCCGGACGCCGGCTGCTGGCCGGGCCGGACGGGTTCCTCCGAATCGGTGACCTGCCCACCGGCCTCGACTGGGTGCCGGTGGGGACGCTGGACGGCGTGCCGGCCTGGGCGGCCGAGGTGGCCGACGCCGAGGCACTGCCCGGCCGCTGGCGCGGCTGGCGGGGCATCGCCGCCGAACTGCCGGAACCGCTGGCCACCCTGGCCGGGCGGGCCCTCGCCGTGATCACCTGGCGGCGTACGCACCGGTGGTGCGGGGCGTGCCGGACGGAACTGGCCGACCTGCCGGGCGAGACCGCCCGCCGCTGCCCCGGCTGCGACCTGACGGTGTTCGTGCCGCTCTCCGTCGCGGTGCTCGTGGCGATCACCCGTCCCGGGCGGGCCGGCGGCCCCGACGAGCTGCTGCTGGTGCGGCACGCGTACGGGCCGACGGAGCTGTGGGCGCTGGTGGCCGGCTTCGTGGAGGCGGGCGAGTCGCTGGAGGCGGCCGTGCACCGGGAGGTCGGCGAGGAGGTCGGGCTCAGCATCGGGCGACCGTCCTACGTCGACAGCCAGCCCTGGGCGATGTCCGGGCCGGGCACCCTGCTCGCCGGCTTCACCGCCCCGGTGACCGACCCGGACGCCGAGCCGGTGGTCGACGCGAAGGAGCTGGTCGAGGCCCGCTGGTTCCCGGTGGACGCGCTGCCGGCGGAGCTGCCGCCGGCGTACTCCCTCTCGCGCTGGCTGATCGACGCGGCCGCCGCCCACCCCCGGCCCTGAACCCGCGCGCCCGGCCGGTCAGATCCCCAGCAGGGTACGCAGGTGCCGCGGTGGCGGGCAGTCGTGCGCGAGCATCGCGTCGTGCCACTCGCGGACCGACACCCCCTCCGGGCGGGAGCGGGCGATGTCGGCCAGCTCGCTGTAGCCGACGAAGTAGGTCGAGAGCTGGGTGGAGGTGAGCAGCGCCCGCCGCCACTTGCCGGCCGCCTCGCCCTCCTCCTGGAAGCCGCGCCCGGTCATCAGCGCCATCGCCTCCGCCTCGGGCAGGTCGTCGCAGTGCACGAGCTGGTCGAGCAGCGCGTTGATGGTCATCCGGAGCTGCATCTTGAGCTGCTGGAGGCGGACCGGCAGCCCACCGAACCCCAGGCCGGTCATCAGCTCCTCGGTGTAGACCGCCCAGCCCTCGACGAACACCCCCGACTCGGTGAGCGGCCGGACGCGGGTCGGACCGGCGTAGCGGCGGGCGTGGGCGAGCTGGAGGAAGTGCCCGGGCATCGCCTCGTGCACGGTCAGGTTGCGGATCATGTGGTCGTTGTATTCGCGGTAGAACGACTCGACCCGCTGCGCCGACCAGTCCGCCGGGGTGGGCGCGATGCAGTAGAACGTCGGCACGTTCGCCGTCTCCAGCGGGCCCGGCGAGTCGCAGTAGGCCACCGCCACGCCCCGGGCGAACTCCGGCATCTCCTGGATCACACACGGGTCGTTGACCAGGGTGACCAGGTCGTGCGCGCGGACGAAGTCGGTCGCCTCGTCCAGCGTGACCGAGGCCAGGTCCACGATGGTGGCGTCGTCGGGGTGCTCGGCGGCGAGCAGGTCCAGGGCCCGGCGTACCGTCTCGTCGTCGGCCGGGCCACCGACCAGCTCGACGGCCGCCTCGCGGATCTCCGCGGTGACCCGGTCCAGGTTGTCCCAGGCGCGGCGCTGCACCTCGGCGGCGCTCAGCTCGGTGTCGAGGGTGTGCCAGAGCCGGGCCTCCCAGCGCCGCCGGCCCAGCCGCGGGTCCCGACCCGGGCCCGCGTCGGCGGCGAGGCCCATCCGCAGCCAGGCCACGAACTCCTCCAGCGCGGCGATCGCCGCGGTGGCCGCCGGCTCCACCCGGCCGTACATCGCCGGGGCCTCGGCCAGCAACCCCGGCAGCTCGTCGCGGATCAGCGCCGCCGTGCCGGTGAACTGACCGACCGCCGTCTCGGCGTGGATCCGCGGCATGTCGCGCAGCGTCGCGCGCGCGGTGGCCAGGGCGTCGGGTACGGCCGCGAGCCGCCCGGCCAGCGAGGTCAGCCGCTCCTCGGCGGAGGCGAACGGGCGGGCCAGCAGGGCGTGCAGCAGCGGACCCGGGTTGTGCCGCAGCGGGTCCCACTCGTACGCGCGGATCTCTGTCGCCTCGAACAGCTCCCGGTCGACCAGGCTGCTGAGCAGCGCGTGGTCGACCCGCTCCTCGACGTCCAGCGAGTCCGGGTCCAGCTCGGAGAGCGCGTCGGCCGCGTCGCGGAGCATCGCCTGGTCGGCGGCTCGGGCGTCGGCGGAGAGGTCGGGCAGCCGGTCGTCGTAGCGGTGGTCACCGGCCGACGTGGCCAGCCCCGGCCGGCTCTCCAGCAACGCCTCGACGATCCGCTCCGCCAGCGGCACAAACGCTTCCATACCGACGACCCTACCGATGTCCGCCGACGTTCTCGTTGATCAAGAGGTTTGCGTCTGTCGGAGCGCTCGCTCCGACGCAAACCTCTTGATCAACTCGACTCGGGCTGGGCGGACTCGGCGGCGCGGACGGCGTCGGCGTACGCCAGGGTGGTGCGGCGGAGAGCGGCCTCGGGGTCGATGGCCGCCTGTCTCGCGGCGGCGACCGTGGCCAGGAGGCTGGCGCCGAGGCGCGCCTCGGGGTCCACCTGGGACTCGGCGAGCGGCGGAGGCACGGCGAGACCGATCCGGCCGGCCCGGTCCAGGATCTTCGCGGCCAGGGCGAGCGCCGGCTGGCTCAGCGCGATGCCGTCCAGCACCGACGCGCGCGCCTTCTCGGCCCGCTTGATCCGTTCCCAGGCCGCCTCGATCTCCTCGATCGAGCCGGCCTGCTCGCCGGAGAAGACGTGCGGGTTGCGCCGGACCATCTTGTCGACCAGGCCGCCGGCCACCTCGTCGACCGTCCAGCGCTTCCCCTCCGGCAGCTCCTCGGCGAGCCGGGCGTGCAGCAGCACCTGCAGCAGCACGTCGCCCAACTCCTCGCGGAGCGCGTCGGTGTCGTCGGCGCTGATCGCGTCGTACGCCTCGTAGCACTCCTCGAGCAGGAAGCCGGCGAGGCTGCGGTGGGTCTGCGCCCGCTTCCACGGGTCACCGCCCGGGGAGGCGAGCCGGTCCATCACCTCGACCGCGTCGAGCAGCCGGGCGCCCGGCGGATCCCAGGACCCGTACATCAGCTCCAGCTCGGCCAGGCCCGGCTCCCGGGCCAGCCGCAGCCCCAGCTCCCGGGCCAGCGCCTCGTCGCCGGTCGGCCCGGCAAGCCAGACCGCGGTGCCGTGCTCCGCCACCGCCTCGAGCAGAGCCTGGGTGGCGCCCTCGGTCACGACCGTGACCTCGGCGCCCGCCGCCCCGACCGCCCTGGTCAGCTCGCTCTCCACGCCGGCCAGCACCGGCGCGGAGCGTACGACGTCCCAGGCGGACGCGGTCAGCAGACCGGCCGGCAGCCGGGGCGAGGTGACCAGCAGGACGATCCGGGCGGGCATGCTCAGGGTGCGACCGTGCCGGTCGACTCGGTGACCGCCGGCTCGGGCTTGGAGACGTCGGTCACCGAGTCGGAACCGGGCTCGCCCAGCGGCACGCTCACCGCGGCCTGCCCGGCGGCGAAGCTGAGCAGCGGGATCTCCAGCGGGCGGTACCGGGGGCTGACACTGACCTCGTACCCGGTGATCGCGTCGGCCAGCACCTTCTTGCTGCCCAGCGCCCCGCGCAGCTGGTCGCCGTCGAGCTGGGCGGCGGCCTGCTGGACCGTCACCTCGGCCGGGATCACCCCGGCCGCCTTGCCGGCGGCGACCACCTCGGCGAGGTCCTGCTCGGTCGGCGCGACCGGTTCGGGGACGGGCAGGCTGTTCATGCAGTTGGTCAGGTCGGCCACGCGCTCGGCGTACGCGGTGTCGGCGGGGACGCCGAGCTGCGGGGCGATCTGGCTCGCGGTGACCGGCTGCTGCGGCGGCTGGTAGCCCTTGTCGTCGGCGAGCCGCTGGCACACGTCGAGCAGCACCAGGTTGCTGACCACCTGGGTGCGGGACGGCATCCGCACCTCGGCCGGCGCGGCCTGCTCCGGGCCGGCGCTCGGCTCCGCGCTCGGCGTGGGCGCCTCGGCCCGCAACTCGTCGAGCAGGCGGGTCACCGCATCCTCGGTAATGCGGTGGTCACCGACGTAGGCGGCGACTCCCGGCTCGGAACGGCAACCGGCGAGGGCGACGAGACCCACCGCCACACTGGCGGCGGCGACAAGACGGCGAGCACGCATGACGGCCACTCTCTCATGCCCGCCACGCAGCTGTGACGCCGCCCACCCCGCCGGGGCTCACCGCGCCGCCGCTCCGACCGGCTGTCCCCCGCCCGCCGCGCTCACCGGGCCGCCGCTGCGGCCGGCTGCGCCGCGACCGGCTCGCCCAGCACGTCCCTGAGAAGCTGAGCGCACCACTCCAGCAGCGCCTGGTCGCGCAGCGGCTCGCCGCCGACCCGGCGGGTGCTCGGCCGGGGCACGCTGACCTGGTCGAGCGCCTGCTTGTAGACCGAATCCGGGTGGTAGCGCTTGAGCCGCAGCTGCTTCGAGTCGGGCAGCGGCAGTGGGCTGAACCGGATGTGCTTGCCCTGCATCGAGACGTCGGCCAGGCCGTACTGCCGGGCCAGCAGCCGGAACCGGGCCACCGCGACCAGGTTCTGCACCGGCGCGGGCGGCTCGCCGTAGCGGTCGGTCATCTCGGCAACCACCTCGCGCAGCCGCTCCTCGTCGCGGGCCTCGGCGAGCTTGCGGTACATCTCCAGGCGCAGCCGCTCCACCCCGACGTAGTCGTGCGGCAGGTGCGCGTCGACCGGCAGGTCCACCTTGACCTCGGTCTCCTCCTCCGCGTGCTCGCCCTTGAAGGCGGAGACCGCCTCGCCGACCATCCGGACGTACAGGTCGAAGCCGACGCCCTCGATGTGGCCGGACTGCTCGCCGCCGAGCAGGTTGCCGGCGCCCCGGATCTCCAGGTCCTTCATCGCCACGTACATGCCGGCGCCCAGCTCGGTGTGCTGGGCGATGGTGGCCAGCCGCTCGTGCGCGTTCTCGGTCAGCGGCCGGTCCGCGGGGTAGAGGAAGTACGCGTACGCCCGTTCCCGACCGCGGCCGACCCGGCCCCGGATCTGGTGCAGCTGGGCCAGGCCGAGCAGGTCGGCACGCTCCACGATCAGCGTGTTGGCGTTCGGGATGTCGATGCCGGACTCCACGATCGTGGTGCAGACCAGGACGTCGAACTCCTTCTCCCAGAAGCCGACCATCACCTTCTCGAGCGCTTCCTCGCTCATCTGCCCGTGCGCCACCGCGACCCGGGCCTCGGGCACCAGCTCGCGGATCCGGCGGGCCGCCCGCTCGATCGACTCGACCCGGTTGTGCAGGTAGAACACCTGACCGTCGCGGAGCAGCTCGCGGTGCACAGCGGCGGCCACCTGCCGCTCGTCGTACGCCCCGACGGCGGTGAGCACCGGGTGCCGCTCCTCCGGTGGGGTGGCGATGGTGGACATCTCCCGGATGCCGGTGATCGCCATCTCCAGCGTGCGCGGGATCGGGGTGGCCGACATGGCCAGCACGTCGACCGAGGCGCGCAGGGTCTTCAGGTGCTCCTTGTGCTCGACGCCGAAGCGCTGCTCCTCGTCGATGATGACCAGGCCGAGCTGCTTGAACCGGGTGGCCGCCTGGAGCAGCCGGTGGGTGCCGATGACGATGTCGGCGGTGCCGTCGGCAACCATCGCCAGGGTCTGCTCGGCCTCCTTCGGCGTCTGGAACCGGGACAGCTGCCGGATGGTGATCGGGAACTGGCTCATCCGCTCGGCGAACGTGTTGTAGTGCTGCTGCACGAGCAGGGTGGTGGGCACCAGCACGGCCACCTGCTTGCCGTCCTGCACCGCCTTGAACGCCGCGCGGACCGCGATCTCGGTCTTGCCGTACCCGACGTCGCCGCAGATCAGGCGGTCCATCGGGACCGTCTGCTCCATGTCCCGCTTGACCTCCTCGATCGCCGCGAGCTGGTCCGGCGTCTCCTGCCAGGGGAAGGCGTCCTCCAGTTCCCGCTGCCACGGGGTGTCGGTGCCGAACGCGTGCCCCTTGGACGCCTTGCGGGCGGCGTAGAGCTGGATGAGCTGGGCGGCGATCTCGCGGACCGCCTTGCGGGCGCGCGCCTTCGACTTCTGCCAGTCCGAGCCGCCCATCTTGTGCAGGGTGGGCTGCTCGCCGCCGACGTACCGGGAGAGCTGGTCGAGCTGGTCGGTGGGGACGAAGAGCCGGTCGCCCGGCTGGCCCCGCTTGCTCGGGGCGTACTCGATGACCAGGTATTCCCGGGAGGCGCCGTTGACCGTGCGCTGCACCAGCTCCACGTACCGGCCGATGCCGTGCTGCTCGTGCACCACGTGGTCGCCGGCCTTGAGCTCCAGCGGGTCGATCGTGTTGCGCCGTCGGCTGGGCAGTTTGCGCATGTCCCGGGTGGAGGCGCCCCGGCCGCCGGTCACGTCGTTGCCGGTGAGCAGCACGAACCGGGACGCCTCGTCGACGAAGCCGGCGGTCAGGCAGCCGCAGGAGACCAGCACCTCACCGGGAGCGGGCGCGGCGGGCACCTCCTCGGTGAGCCGGGCGCCGAGCCCGGCGTCGCGGAGCACCTCGACGGCCCGCTGGGCGGGGCCGTGCCCCTCGAAGACCAGCGCGATCGACCAGCCTTCGCCGGCCCAGCGCTTGAGGTCGTCGACCACCCGGGCGGTCTCGCCGTGGTAGAGCGGCGCCGGCTGGGCGGCCAGGATCACCGCGATCGCGTCGTCGGGAGTCACGTCGACCTCGGTGGGCTCGTCCTCCCAGGGCTGCCGGGCTGGCGCGGCCTCCGCCTCCACCAGCCCGAACGGCGCGAGGGTCCACCAGGGCTGGCGCAGGGCGCGGGCGGCCGTGCGTACGTCGGCCAGGGTCCGGAAGGCGGCGGCGCCGAGGTCGACCGGGGCCTGCCCCCCGACGGCGGCCGCGGCCCAGCTCGCCTGGAGGAACTCATCGGAGGTACGCACCAGGTCGTGCGCCCGGGTGCGGATCCGCTCCGGGTCGCAGAGCAGCACGTGGGTGCCGGCCGGCATGCAGTCCAGCAGCAGCTCCATCGAGCCGGCGCCGATCAGCGCCGGGGCGAGCGACTCCATCCCCTCGACCGGGATGCCCTCGGCCAGCTTGTCGAGGATCTCGGCCAGCTCGGGGTGCTCCTCGGCCAGCGCGGCGGCCCGCCGGCGCACCGCCGGGGTGAGCAGCAGCTCCCGGCACGGCGGCGCCCAGAGCTGCGGGACCTGCTCGATGGTCCGCTGGTCGGCGACCGCGAAGGTGCGAATCTCCTCGACCTCGTCGCCCCAGAACTCGACCCGGGACGGGTGCTCGCCGGTGGGCGGGAAGACGTCCAGAATGCCGCCCCGGACGGCGAACTCGCCCCGCTTGGTCACCAGGTCGACCCGGGCGTACGCCATGTCGGTGAGCCGGCGGGCGACCTCCTCCAGGTCCGCCTCGTCACCGGCGGTCAGCTGCACCGGCTCCAGGTCGCCGAGCCCCTTGAGCTGCGGCTGCAGCAGCGACCGGACGGGCGCCACCACCACCCGCAGCGGGCCCGTCCGCCCGTGCGCGTCGGCCGACTCGGGGTGCGCCAGCCGGCGCAGCACGGCCAACCGCCGCCCGACAGTGTCGGAGCGGGGCGAGAGCCGCTCGTGTGGCAGCGTCTCCCAGGACGGGAAGATCGCCACCTGCTCCGGCGGCAGCAGGCTGCCCAGCGCGGACGCCAGGTCCTCGGCCTCCCGCGTGGTGGCGGTGACGGCGAGCACCGGCCGCCCGGCGCCGCCCACCGGCTCGTCCGCGGCGACGGCCGCCACCGCGAACGGACGCAGCGCGGCCGGGGCGGTGAGGTCGAGGCCGTCGACCTGCGCGGCACCGGAGCGCGCCAGGTCACGCGCCCGGGCCAGCCCCGGGTCGGCCAGGGCGGCGGAGAAGAGTCCGGTGAGCATCTGTGATCACTTCCAGGAGGTCGACGCACGACGACGACCCCGCGTCCAGCCGGACGGGGGGTGCACCGTTCGAGACTATCCCCCTCCCCGGACATTCCGGGCCCCAGCCGTCCCCGCACCCCGCCCGCGCCCGCGCCCGCGTCCCAAGGTCCCACGCCCACCCGCCCCGCCCAAGGTCCGCGTCCCGGGCACGCGCACCCCCGCACCACGCAGCCCAAGATCCGCACGCCCACCCGGCCCCGCTCAAGATCTGCGCCCCGGGGCCCGCGCACCCCCGCACCGCGGAGCCCAAGATCCGCACTAGTTCCCGGAAATAGGGGCGCTCCCGTGGCGGGGGCGGTGCTGGCGGGTGCCCGGGAAGGATCTTGACCACGGGCAGGATGGCGTGGTGCGGTGGCGGCATGGCAGCTGAGTACCGGGCGATCTTCGACGCGGAGGTCGTCTTCGCCAACGGCGGCGGGTTGCGGACCGAGGGGTTCCGGTTGGACGTCCCCGGCCCGGAGATAGACGACGCGACGCTGGGCTCGCTCCTCGTCCGGCACCTCGGCCTGCTCATGGTGGGCGAGGTGCGGATCACCAACAGGACGGTGGTCGAGGAACCGCACAAGGGCGGCCGGGCGGTCGCCGTTCCGGCCGGCGACGGCAGCCGGCGACTTGTCGAGCTGAGCCACGTGATCACCGACGGGATGATCACCCTGCCCGGCTGGCCGGCACCGCAGATCACCGACTGGCTCACCCGGGAGGCGTCCCGGGCGAACTACGCCCCGGGCGTCGAGTTCCACGTCGCCCGGATCGACATGATCGCCAACACCGGCACCTACCTCGACACGCCCGCCCACCGTTGGGCGGACGGGGCCGACCTGGCCGGAACCCCGCTCGACCGCCTCGCCGACCTGCCCGGGATCGTGGTCCGGGTACCGCCCGGCACCCGGTCCGTGGACCGGCTGATGCTGGCCCCGTACGACGTGGCGGGGCGGGCGGTGCTGCTGCACACCGGATGGGACACGCACTTCGGCACCGACCGCTACGCCGGCCCCGACGCGCCCTACCTGACCCGGGACGGTGCCGACTGGCTGGTCGACGCGGGCGCGACCCTGGTCGGCATCGACTCGATCAACATCGACGACATGACCCCGGCGGCGGCCGGCGAGCGCCCCGCGCACAGCGCCCTGCTCGCCGCCGGCATCCCGATCGTGGAGCACCTGACCGGCCTGGCGGCCCTGCCTCCGGAGGGGTTCCGGTTCACCGCCACGCCGCCGCGGGTGGCCGGCATGGGCACCTTCCCGGTCCGCGCCTTCGCCATCGTCGACGCCTGACCTCGCCCGCGTCCGCGGGCCGAGTCAAGATCCACACGAGATCGCCCACGTGGCGGTATCCACCGCACACGGATACCGCCACGTCGCCGACATGGAGTGGATTTCGCCAGCGTGAAGGCTAGGCGACCCGGGACGCGGTCGGAACGAGCCGGCGGAGCAGGCGTCCGGAGAGATGGGCCAGCGCCCGGGACTGAGCCAGGTCGATCGGCCAGCGTTCGACCTCAGAACCTGCGGAGAGTTCAAGCAACAGCCCGCCAGACGGTGTGGGGCCGACCTCCATTCGCCAGAGGCCGAGTCGCATCTGGATCACTTCGTCGCCGCGGACCGCCGTGCCGACGAGGCGAGACAGGTGTAGGTCGTTACCGCCAGCACAGTCAGGGCCGCGCAGGCACCAAGGCGGATGGACGGAGTTCGGTAGGTTACTCACGGGCCGGGGTCCTTCCCGGTCAAGGCCCGGGGAGCGGAGTGCCACCTCCACCCCGGGCCGCCCTACATGTGATGCCCACCCGGTTGCGAGCCAGGGCAAGCGAGCCGAGTCTATAGCTGCTAATCGACATTGTCGACAGTGTCGACGTTATAGACGCTGTCGATTTCTGGTGATCTACTTGGCCTTGCGAGCCAGGGAGACACCGTGAGCACACCCAAGTACGAGCAGGTGGCGTCCGCCATCCGCGATCAGATCCGCACCGGCAAACTCAAATCCGGCGATCAGCTACCCACGACCCAAGGGCTGATCGAGATGTACGGCGTCTCCTACGGCTCGGTCCGGACCGCGCTGCTCATCCTCAAAGCGGAGGGGCTGATCGAAGGCCGGCAGGGTGAGGGCGTCTTCGTCCGCCATCCGGCCTCTCGGTAGCCCGGATCAGCGACCCAGTCCACCGGGGCCAATCACGCTCAGCCCTGCCTGCCGCGCCAACCACTCCGCGCGCTCCAACTCTCGGTGGCGGACGTGCACGAAGACGCTGTGCCCCGCGGACGGCTCGGTGGCCCAGATATCTGAGGCGTTGAAGACCAACTGCACGTGCGCGTACTTGAACTCCCGACCTAGGCCGAGGCTGGGCACCTCCGGCCAGCATCCGGGCTGCCACAGCACGTACCCCTGGTCAACCCTGATGGTCTCTTCAAACCGCCCCTCCATGGGGCCCAGCCCGCGCGCCTCCACTGTGACATCGACCGGTGGTCGGCAGGATCTTGCGGGCCAGTCTCCCGCTGGCTGGACTGGTCCACGAACATGAAGTCCTCGCCGTCGGCGTCCAGCAGGTGGTCGTACGCGTCGAGGTCGCGCGGCAGACCCGAGTGCCGCCCAGTTCGCGCCCATATCTCCACCTCGGTGCTCGGCAGGTCGACGAGGTCCAGCAGCCGCCCGACGCTGTCCAGCGCCCGTCCCACGTCACCGGTTCGCAGGACGGGATACGCCCAGGAGTTGCCCATCAGTAGCGCACCGAGATGCGGTGCTCGACCGCGTCGATCCGGACCTCCCCGCCGTACGGGATGATCAGCTGCGGATCGGTGTGCCCGAGATCGACGTCGAAGACCACCACCGGATCCTCGGCGTAGTCCGCCAGCGCCCGGGTAATCGCCTCCCGCTGCGCCTCGCCCCACTCCCGCCGCTGCTCCACCGTGTGCGGCTTGTCGAACTCCCACGCCTTGGCGCGGCCCACCAGCACCGCCGGGAAGCCTGCGAGCAGCCCCCGCTCGCCCATGTTGCGCAGGATCCGGAACACCTCGGTGGCCGAGGGCAACTCCTCCGACGTCTCGATGATCAGCACCTCACCCGCGTGGTCCGCCACCGCACCGACCCGGTCGATGGCCAGCAGCCAGTGCAGGATCTCCAGGTTGCCGCCCCAGGTGCGGCCCTGCACGACGGTCGCCGGCCCTTGCCAGCGCCACCCGGCGCCGGGGAACATCACCGGCTCGTACGCCAGGGTGGACGGGTCCCGCCAGTCGTTCGGCTGGTCGCCCCACTCGGCGGCCGGGATCAGCTCGTACCAGCCGGAGGTGAACAGGGCGGCGCGCAGCGAGTCGAAGGTCAGCGGGTGCGGCTTGCCCGGCCGGCCGAGGTGCACCAGGACGGATCCGCCGTGGTAGGCCACCATCCCCAGCCGGTAGAGGTGGTTGAGGACGTTGGTGTTGTCCGAGTAGCCGTAGTACGGCTTCGGGTTGGCCCGCAGCACCGCGTCGTCCAGGTGGGGCGTGACGGTGATCAGATCGTCCCCGCCGACGGTGGCGAGCACGGCGGTGATCGTCGGGTCGGCGAAGGCGGCGGTCAGGTCCCGCGCCCGGTCTCGCGGGTCGGCGCCCAGCTGCCGGGTCGTCGGATACTCCACCGGCTCCAGCCCGAACTCCTCGCGCAGCCGGCGCAGCCCCAGCTCGTACACGTGGGGGAAGAGGCCCGGCAGCCCGGCGGACGGGGAGACCACGGCGACCCGGTCGCCCGGCTTCGGCTTGGCGGGGTATCGCAACGACGTCATGCCCCCGACGCTATCGGCCGGGGCCAGCGGGTTGTCCGGGCGTCCGTCCGGCCGGCGGCGGCACGCCGTCGCCCCCAGGGCCGCCGGACAGGGCGGCCAAACCGCACAACCCGGGCGAAGCGCCGCCCTAGGCTGGCCACGTGGGCGATCAGGGGCCGGAGCTTCCGGTACGCGACTGGCTGCCGCGCGCGGCGGCGCTGCTGGTCGGCACGCTCGCCCTGGCCACCGCGTTCATCGCGGCGTACGTCGGAGCGCTGCACAAGCCGACCCCACGCGACGTGCCGGTCGGGGTGGCCCGCAGCGACCAGCGCGCCCAAGCGGTGCTGGCCGCCGTCCGCAGCCGGACCGACACCATCAAACCCGTCCAGTACGACGACCAGGACCGGGCCCTCGACGCGCTGCGGTCCCGCGAGGTCTACGCGGTGCTGCACACCGACCCCGGTGGTGGCCTGACCCTGTCCACCGCCAGCGCCGGCGCGCCCACCGCCACCGACCTGGTCAGCAAGGTGCTCACCCAGGCCGCCGGGCAGGCCAACCTGCCGCTCCAGGTCACCGACGAGGTGCCCGTCTCCGCCGACGACCCGCGTGGGCTGGTGCCGTTCTACCTCGCGGTCGGCCTGGTGCTCGGCGGCTACCTGGCGTCCACCGCCCTGGGTATCTCGCTCGGCACCGCGCCCCGCAGCCTGCGCCGCGCCGGCCTGCGGATCGCCACCCTCGCGGTGCACTCCGTGCTGCTCGGCATCATCGGCGCGGTGCTGGTCGGGCCGGTGATGGGCATCTGGGCCCACCAGGTCCTGGCGGTCTTCCTGGTCGGCGCGCTCACCGTGTTCGCCGCCGGCATGGTCGCCGCGGCGGTGCAGGGGTGGCTGGGACTGCTCGGTACCGGCCTGGTGATCCTACTGCTGGTGGTGCTCGGCAATCCTGGCTCGGGCGGCATCTACGCCCCGGAGTTCCTGCCGACCTTCCTGCGCGGGATGCACCGGTGGAACGTCACCGGGCTGGCCACCGACCTGCTCAAGTCGGCGGTCTACTTCGACTGGCGGGCCGGGCGCTGGCCGCTGGTGGGGCTGGCGCTCTGGGTCCTGCTCGGGATCCTCGGGCTGGTCACCGCGACCATCTTCCGGGCGCACCGGCGCGCCGTCCGCGCCGCGCGGGCCCGCCCGGCCGCACCCGGGAGACCGGCCACCGATGGCTGAGCCCGTCGATCCGTCCCGGAGTGCAGATCATCACCCCGTCCCCCTCCTGACACCGGGGCGCACACGGATACGATCCAGGGAGTCGGACAGCGCTGTCCTTCGTACTCGCGTAAGGAGCGCACCGTGACCGACCAGCACGACCACGACGGGCCCGACGCCGCTCTCCGGGCCGACATCCGCCGCCTCGGCACCCTGCTCGGGCAGACCCTCGCCCGCCAGGAGGGCCGGCCGCTGCTCGACCTGGTCGAGGAGATCCGCGCCCAGGTCCGCTCCGACGCCCCCGCCGCCGCGCAGCGCCTCGCCGGCCTCGACGTCACCACCGGCACGAAGCTGGCCCGCGCCTTCTCCACCTACTTCCACCTGGCCAACATCACCGAGCAGGTGCACCGGGCCCGCGACCTGCGCCGGCGCCGGGCCATGCACGGCGGCTGGCTGGACCAGGCGGCCAAGATGATCGCCGAGCGCGGGGTCCCGGCCGAGGAGATCGCCTCGGTGGCCCGCCGGCTGGCGGTACGCCCGGTCTTCACCGCCCACCCGACCGAGGCGGCCCGCCGGTCGATCCTGTCCAAGCTGCGCGCCATCGCCGACGAGTTGGACGCCGAGACCGCCAACGCCATCCTCTACGGGGCCAGCGACGAGGGCCCGGCCAACCGGCGCCTGGCCGAACTGCTGGACCTGATGTGGCAGACCGACGAGCTGCGGCTGGACCGGCCCGACCCGACCGACGAGGCCCGCAACGCCATCTACTACCTGCGTGATCTGCACGCCGAGGCCGCCCCGCAGGTCCTCGACGACCTCGCCGATACGCTCCGCACCCTGGGCGTGGAGACGTCACCGACCGCCCGCCCGCTGACCTTCGGCACCTGGATCGGCGGCGACCGGGACGGCAACCCCTTCGTCACCCCGACGGTCACCCGCGAGGTGCTGCAGATCCAGCACGAGCACGGCATCGAGGCCACCGAGAAGGCGATGGACGAGCTCATCAGCGAGGTCTCCGTCTCCCGCCGGCTGCGCGCGGTCTCCCTCGACCTCTCCGCCAGCCTCGCCGCTGATCTGGACGCGCTGCCCGAGGTGGCGCCCCGGTTCCGCCGGGTCAACGCCGAGGAGCCCTACCGCCTCAAGGCGCGGTGCGTGAAGGCGAAGCTGACCAACACCCGGGAGCGGCTGCGCAACGGCACCCCGCACGTGCCGGGGCGGGACTACCGCGGGTCCGCCGAGCTGATCGCCGACCTGGAGTTGCTGCGTGCCTCGCTGGCCCGCAACTCCGGGCAGCTCACCGCCGTGGGCCGGCTCGCCTCGACGATCCGTACGGTCTCCGCGTTCGGGCTGCACCTGGCGACCATGGACGTCCGCGAGCACGCCGAGGCGCACCACGCCGTCCTGGCCCAGCTCTACGGGGCGGTCGGCGAGGTGTCCGACTACCCGTCGCTGAGCCGGCTGGAGCGCACCAAGCTGCTCGCCGACGAGCTGACCGGCCGCCGGCCGCTCTCCACCCTGGACACGCCGCTCACCGAGACCGCGCGGAAGACATTCGACGTGTTCGGGGCGATCCGCGAGGCCCAGGACCGGTTCGGCACCGAGGTGATCGAGTCGTACATCATCTCGATGACCCTCGGCGTGGACGACGTGCTCGCCGCGGTGGTGCTGGCCCGCGAGGCCGGCCTGATCGACGTGCACAGCGGCCGGGCCCGGATCGGCTTCGTGCCGCTGCTGGAGACCCCGGGCGAGCTGAACGCCGGCGGCGAACTGCTGGACGAGCTGCTGTCGCTGCCGGCGTACCGGGCGCTCGTCGCGGCCCGGGGCGACGTGCAGGAGGTGATGCTGGGCTACTCCGACTCCAACAAGGAGGCCGGCATCACCACCAGCCAGTGGTCCATCCACCGGGCCCAGCGCGCGCTGCGCGACGTGGCCGCCCGGCACGGCGTACACCTGCGGCTCTTCCACGGCCGGGGCGGCACGGTCGGCCGGGGCGGCGGCCCCACCCACGACGCCATCCTGGCCCAGCCGTACGGCACGCTCGACGGCGCGATCAAGGTGACCGAGCAGGGCGAGGTCATCTCCGACAAGTACACGCTGCCCGCCCTGGCCCGGGAGAACCTGGAGCTGACCGTGGCCGCGGTGCTCCAGGCGACGCTGCTGCACACCGCGCCCCGGCAGCCGGCCGAGATGCTGGAACGCTGGGACGCCACCATGGACGTGGTCTCCGAGGCGGCGTTCCGGTCGTACCGGTCCCTGGTCGAGGACCCGGACCTGCCCGCGTACTTCTGGGCCTCCACCCCGACCGAGCTGCTGGGCCAGTTGAACATCGGCTCCCGGCCGGCGAAGCGGCCGAACACCGGTGCCGGCCTGGCCGGCCTGCGGGCCATCCCGTGGGTGTTCGGCTGGACCCAGACCCGGCAGATCGTCCCCGGCTGGTTCGGCGTCGGGTCCGGGCTGGCCGCCGCGCGCGCCGCCGGCCTGGACGACGTGCTCGCCGAGATGCACCGGAACTGGCACTTCTTCCGCACGTTCCTGTCGAACGTGGAGATGATGCTGACCAAGACCGACCTCACCATCGCCCGCCGCTACGTGGAGACCCTGGTCCCGAAGAAGCTGCACCCGATCTTCGACAAGATCGAGCAGGAGTACGAGCTGACCAAGCAGGAGGTGCTGGCGGTCACCGCCTCGCCGGCCCTGCTGGACAACTCGCCCGTCCTCCAGCGGACCCTGGCGGTGCGGGACACCTACCTGGAGCCGCTGCACCACCTCCAGGTGGCGCTGCTGCGCCAGTACCGGGATTCCGGCGCGGCGGGCCGCGCGGTGGCGACCGCGCCCGGCGGCCGCCGGGCCCCCAACGACGGTACGGCGCTGGAGCGGGCGCTGCTCACCACGGTCAACGGCATCGCCGCCGGCATGCGCAACACCGGCTGACGGCCGGCCCCGCCACTCACCGCCGCGCCAGATCGGCGAGGCGGCGGGACCGGTGCTCGCCGCCGCGCCAGATCGCCGGGGTGGCGGGGCCGGTGCTCGCCGCCGCGCCCGATCGGCGAGATGGTGGCATCCGCGCCGCGTCAACCGCGCCAGATCGGGGAGGTGGCGGGCACCGGCTAGCGGTCCGCGGGGCCTGGCGGGGTCACCAGTCGCCGCCGCCGAAGTCCCCGCCGCCGAAGTCGCCTCCGCCGAAGTCGCCGCCCCCGTAGCCGGGGAAGTCGCCGCCGCCCTGGCCGCCGGCGAACTGGTCGCCGCCGAAGTCGTTGCCGCCCTGGTCGCCGGCGAACTGGTCGCCGTAGTCCTGGCCGTCGCCGACCCCGTCCTGGAAGCCCTCCTGGTAGCCGGCCTCGTAGCCGTAGCCCGGGTCGGCGAAGGCGGGCGAGAAGAGCGCGTCGGCGATCAGCAGGCCGCCGAGCACCCCGGCGCCGGTGCCGAGCGCGGTCTTCCACCAGGGCGTCGAGTACCAGCCGGCGGGCACCCGCCGGCCCTGCCAGTGGCCGCCGGGGTAGTAGTAGGGCGTGCCGCTGCCCGGCTGCGGCCCGGCCCGGTAGGTCTGCCCCTGGACGTTGACCTCGCGCTCCTTGGTGAGCATCCCGGCGCCCCGGGCGGCGGCCAGCGGCGGCAGGTCCGGCCCCGGGTCGATGCCCAGCGCGGTCCGGGCCGCCCGGATGTACGCCAACCCCTCCAGCGCGGTCTCCCGGGCCAGCGCGAACTGGCGCGGCGTACGCGCCTGCTCCAGCTGTGAGCCGGCCGCGTTGTACCGCTCGCCCGCGTCGGCCAGCGCCTGGCGTACCGCCGGGGCGTCGCCGTGCAGGTTCATGAGCTGCCCACCGAGCCGCTCGTACCAGCGCTGCGCCTCGGCCCGCGCGTCGGCCAGCTCGGTGGCCTCGCGGGACCTGCTACCCCACCGCCAGAACACGTAGGCACCCCCGAGCATCAGCAGCAGGACGAACCACAGCCCAACCTTCATGACTCGACGGTACCCACGGGGGTCACGTCGTATCTGTTTGGCAAGCTTCGGAGGGTGACGAGCATCGCAACGCTGGCCGTGGTGATCATCTGTCTCGCCGCGGGCGGCGCGGTGGGCTGGCTGGCCGCCCGGGCCCGCTCGGCGACCCAGATCGCCCGGCTGGAGGCGACCCTCGCCGCCACCCGGGAGGGCGAGGGACGGCTGGAGCAGTCGATGCGGGCGCTCAGCTACGAGGCGACCGCCCAGTCGCAGGAGGCCGTGGCGCGCGCGGTGGCCCCGCTGCACGACACCCTCCGGCGCTACGAGCAGCGGGTCACCGAGCTGGAACGCGACCGGGTCGACGCGTACGCGGAGCTGCGCGAGCAGGTGCGGGCGATGAGCACGGTCTCCGGGGAGCTGCGCACCGAGACCAAGCAGCTCGTCGCGGCGCTGCGCGCCCCGCAGGTCCGCGGCCGGTGGGGCGAGCACCAGCTCCGCCGGATCGTCGAGGCGGCCGGGATGCTGGAGCACTGCGACTTCTCCGAGCAGGTCACCGGTGCCACCGACCATCAGGGGGTACGCCCCGACCTGGTGGTCCGGCTGCACGGCGGCCGGACGGTGGTGGTCGACGCCAAGGCGCCCTTCGACGCGTACCTGACCGCCATGGAGGCGCGCGACGAGCGGGGGCGGGACACCCACCTCGACGCGCACGCCCGGCACCTCCGGGCGCACGTGGACGCGCTGGCCGCCAAGTCCTACTGGGCCGCGTTCGACCCGTCGCCCGAGTTCGTGGTGCTCTTCGTGCCGGCGGACCCGTTCCTCGACGTGGCGTTGCAGCGCGACCCGGCCCTGTTGGAGCACGCGTTCGCCCGCAACGTCGTGCTGGCCACGCCGGCCACCCTGGTGGCGCTGCTGCGCACGGTGGCGTACTCGTGGCGGCAGGAGGCGCTGGCCCGCAACGCGGCCACGGTGCACCTGCTGGCCCGCGAGCTGTACGGGCGGCTGTCCACCCTGGGCGACCATGTCGGCAAGCTGGGTGCGTCGCTGGGCGGGGCGGTGACCGCGTACAACCGGGCGGTGGGCTCGCTGGAGGCACGGGTGCTGGTCAGCGCCCGCAAGCTGGCCGAACTGGGCGTCTCGGACCAGGAGTTGAGCGCTCCGGCTCAGGTCGAGGTGGCACCGCGCCAGCCGCAGGCGCCGGAGCTGCTGTCGAACGGCGTCGAGACACCGTCCACATCGGCGCAACGGCCGACAGATATCGACGATTAGCACGTTCTCGTGGCGATGACGGCCAATCCGCATCACGGACTGGTCACAACCCTCCTCGCGCTAGTGACACCGCACGGCGTACACCGAAGGATCACCGTCACGTGTGCCCTGTTCCCTGAAGGGCCCCTGTTCTCTGGAGGAAGAGAACGTGAGCCAACCCCGCAACCGGAGCCGGCGTACCTCCGCCGCGCTTTTCGCCTCGGTCCTGGCGGCCGGCGCGATGACGGTCGGGGGCGGCGCCGCCACCGCGAGCGCAGCCCCCGCCACCGCCCCTGACACCGCCCAGCCGACCGCTGTTGAGACGCTCGGAGCGCACGACGCCAAGCTGCTCACCGAGGCCGAGGCGAAGCACGCCCCCACCGTCACGCTGATCATCGCCACCAAGAAGGGCTCGGCGAAGAAGGTCACCGACGGCCTCAAGAGCCTCGGTGCCGCGGTCAGCCAGCGCTACGACGAGGTCGGCTACGTGCTGGCCAAGGTGCCGACGTCGAAGGTCCTCAAGGCCGCGACGCTGCCGGGCGTCGCCGCCGTCGACCTCGACGAGACCATCAAGCTCCCCGACCCGACCCCCGAGGCCGCCCCGGCCGGCGCGAAGGTCGCCAAGCAGGGCGAGACCCTGGCCGGTCCGGGTGCGGACACCGGTGCCGTCAACCCGTACATGCCGACCAACGAGACCGGCGCGGAGGCCTTCAAGGCCGCACACCCGACCTGGGACGGCCGCGGCGTCACCATCGGCATCATGGACTCCGGTATCGACCTCGACCAGCCGGCGCTGCAGCAGACCACCACCGGCGAGCGCAAGATCGTCGACTGGGTCACCGCGACCGACCCGCTCGAGGACGCGACCTGGCGGCCGATGATCACGGACGTGACCGGCCCGTCGTTCACCAACTCCCTCGGCACCTGGAAGGCGCCGGCCGGCACGTACAAGTTCAACACCTTCCGCGAGTCCACCACCATCGGCAGCGACCCGGCCGGTGACGTCAACCGCGACAAGGACACCACGGACGTCTGGGGCATCCTCTACAACCCCGTCAACGGCGACATCGTGGTCGATGTCAACCAGAACTTCGACTTCACCGATGACGAGGTGATGCGGCCGTACAAGGAGAAGTTCCAGGTCGGTCACTTCGGCACGGACAACCCGGCCACCGCGGTGCGGGAGCAGATGCCGTTCGTCGTCGAGTACCGCCGCAACGTCGACACCACTCCGGTCGGCGGCCCCGGCCTGGTCGACTACGTCAACATCGGCATCATCGAGAGCACCCACGGCACGCACGTCGCCGGCATCACCGCCGCCAACGGCATGCTCGGCAACAGCGCGTTCAACGGCGCGGCGCCCGGTGCCAAGCTGGTCTCCGCCCGGGCCTGCTCCTGGGGCGGCGGCTGCACCTACGCGGCGCTCACCACCGGCATGGTCGATCTGGTGGTCAACCGCAAGGTCGACGTGATCAACATGTCGATCGGCGGCCTGCCGGCGCTGAACGACGGCGCCAACGCCCGCGCCCAGCTCTACAACACCCTGATCACCACCTACGGTGTCCAGATGTTCATCTCGGCCGGTAACTCCGGCCCGGGCCTGAACACCGTCGGCGACCCGTCGGTGGCCAGCAACGTGGTCAGCGTCGCCGCCAACATCAGCAAGGACACCTGGCTGGCCAACTACGGCTCGGTGGTCCGCAAGGACAACGCACTGTTCAACTTCTCCTCGCGCGGTCCGCGTGAGGACGGCGCGTTCAAGCCGAACATCGCCGCCCCCGGCTCGGCCATCTCGACCGCGCCGACGTGGCAGCCCGGCGTTCCCGTCGCCGAGGCCGGCTACCCACTGCCCCCGGGCTACCAGATGCTGAACGGCACCTCGATGGCCTCCCCGCAGGCCACCGGCGCCGCCGCGCTGCTGCTCTCCGCCGCCAAGGCCACCGGCAAGGCGGTCACCCCGGCCGCGCTGCGCCGGGCCGTCTACACCTCCGCCCAGCCGATCGCCGACGTCCCGACGTACGCGCAGGGCTACGGCATGTTCAACGTGCCGGGCGCGTGGAAGCTGCTGGCCGACGGCGTGGAGACCCGGACCTACACCTCCCAGGCGGCGGTCTGCACCGAGCTGTCGGCGAACCTGACGAAGTACAACGAGAGCCTCGGCATCTTCGAGCCGAACCCGAACGTCGGCGCCGGCATCCACAACCGCTGCGCCGCCGACCGGGGCGGCCAGAAGGTCAAGGAAAGCCGTGACTACGAGGTCAAGCTCACCCGGACCAGCGGCCCGAACCGCACCGTCGCCCACCTCATCGGCTTCCGGGGCAACGACGGCACCTTCTCGGCGCCGGCTGTCGTGCTGCTGCCGCTGAACAAGACCGTCACCGTCAAGGTCAAGGCCAAGCCGATGACCGCCGGCGCGCACGGCGCCATCATGACCGTTGACGACCCGGCCACCCCGGTGGTCGACTTCGAGGTCTCCACCGTCGTGGTCGCCTCGAACACGGTCAGCGCCCCGGCGTACTCGTACACCACCGAGGGCTCGGTGGAGCGCAACAGCTTCACGTCGTACTTCGTGACGGTTCCGCCGGGTGCCGGCGCGCTGCAGGTGAACCTCTCCGGCATCGCCACCGGCTCCCAGACCCGGTTCATCGCCATCAACCCGTACGGCGTGCCGGTGGAGAGCACCGCGAGCACGGCCTGCTACACCAACTTCTCCGACGCCGCCGTCTGCAAGCCGCAGGAGCGGGACTACCAGAACCCGATCCCGGGTGTCTGGGAGATCGAGGTGGAGGCCCGGCGTACCTCGCCGACGCTGGACAACCCGTTCCAGCTCCAGGCGCGGGTGCAGGGCGTCAAGGTCGAGCCGGCCGTCGTCGAGCTGCCGTCGGTCACCGCCGGCACCCCGGCCAACGTGAGCTGGGGCCTGACCAACGCCTTCGGCCCGGTCCAGGTGACCGGCGTCGGCGGCCCGCTCGCCAGCGTGCACGCCGAGCGGCCGACCATCGCCGAGGGGGCGACCCAGGAATACACCGTCGAGGTGCCGGCGGGCGCCACGTCGTTCACCGTTCGGATCGGCAACCCGGCCAACCCGAGCGCCGACCTCGACCTGTTCGTCTTCCGGGGCGCCACCCAGGTCGGCCGTTCGGCCGGCGGCAGCTCGGAGGAGGCGGTCACCATCACGAACCCAGTGGCCGGCACCTACCGGGTGGTCGTCGACGGGTACGCCGTCACCGGGCCGGGCAGCAGCACCGCCTACGACTACCGCGACTCGTTCGCGTCCGCGTCGCTGGGCTCGGTGTCGGCTCCGGCCACCTCGCTAGCCCTGGACAACGGCGCCACCGCCACCCTGACCGGCACGGTGACCGCCCTGGCGGCCCCCGCCGCCGGCCGGGAGCTCTACGGTGACGTGGCCATCACCACCACCGAGGGCGCGGTCGTCGGCCGCGGCTCGGTGTCCGTCGGCGCGGTCAACTGACCTCCCGCTGAACCCGAGGAGCCCCGCCCCCACCAAGGGAGCGGGGCTCCTCCGTTCCTACATCCCTCCCGCCCCGCCCCACCCCGGGTGATCATGAGGCTGGCCGCAGCAAAGCCGACATATCACCTCGCCAACCCCATGATCGACGGCCCGACAAGGCGCCCGGCGGGACCGAACGGTCCGGGGTGGTCAGGCGGGTTTGGCGGTTTCCACGACGAACGGTGTGCCCTGCTGGCAGGTGGTCATCAGGTTGGGCTGGGAATGGCCGGTGACGGCCACCCGGGCACCCGCCTTCAGCACGTCGCGCGGGCCGCCGACCAGCAGGTTGCCGTCGAGCAGCAGGCAGCCTGGCTCCACCCCGGCCTGCAGCGTGCCGGTGAGCGTGGTGGTGGCGCCGCTCGACGGCCCACCCTTCGTGGGAGCTGTCGGGTCGGTCGGGCTGACGCTGGGGTCGGGGCTGGGCGTGCTGGTCACCGGGGCGGCTCCCGTCGGGCCGGGGCTGGCGGGGTCGGCGCCCGGGCTGGCGCACGCGCCCAGGGCGACGCAGGCGAGCAGGGCGACGATCGCCGTCCGAGGAGTGTTCATGGTCGGTTGGACGTACCGGGCCGCCGATCCGTTCCGGCGGATCAGCCGCGGGCGGCCGCGGCGGCCTTCAGGTCCCGCTTGAGCTCCTGCGGCAGCGAGAAGATCAGCCGCTCGTTGGCGGTGGTGACCTCCTCGACGTCGGTGAAGCCCCGCTCGGCCAGGTGCGCGAGCACCTGCTGGACCAGCTCGTCCGGCACGCTGGCGCCGGAGGTGACGCCGACCGTACGGGCGCCGGCGAGCCAGGCGTCGTCGATCTCGTGGGCGAAGTCGACCAGGTGCCCGGCCCGGGCGCCGGCGTCCAGGGCCACCTCGACCAGGCGGACCGAGTTGGAGGAGTTGCGCGAGCCCACCACGATCACCACGTCGCAGTCGGGGGCGATCTCCTTCACCACGTGCTGCCGGTTGGAGGTGGCGTAGCAGATGTCGTCGCTCGGTGGCGACTGGAGCAGCGGCAGCTTCTGCTTGAGCCGGGCGACGGTCTCCAGCGTCTCGTCCACGGAGAGGGTGGTCTGGGAGAGCCAGACGACCTTGCTGGGGTCGCGCACGGTGACCTTGTCAACGCCGTCCGGCCCGTCCACCAGCTGGATGTGCGCGGGAGCCTCACCGGCGGTGCCGACGACCTCCTCGTGCCCCTCGTGGCCGATCAGCAGGATGTCGTAGTCCTCGGCCGCGAACCGCCGCGCCTCCTGGTGCACCTTGGTGACCAGCGGGCAGGTCGCGTCGATCGCCTTGAGCGAGCGCGCCTTCGCCTGCTCGTACACCTCGGGGGCCACGCCGTGCGCGGAGAAGATGACGGTGGCGCCCTCCGGCACCTCCTCGTTCTCCTCCACGAAGATCGCCCCCTGGGCCTCCAGCGTCTGCACGACGTGCTTGTTGTGCACGATCTGCTTGCGGACGTAGATCGGGGCGCCGTAGAGCCGCAGCGCCTCCTCGACGGTCTGCACCGCCCGATCCACGCCCGCGCAGTAGCCGCGGGGCTTGGCCAGGAGCACGCGCTTGCCGGTCCGGGGAGTCGCCTCAGCCTCAGTCACCCAACCATCGTACGTGCCCGATTTTCCCCCGACCGCGACCGCGTGACCCTGGCCCGCCCTCGCCTGAACCGTCGATCATGAGGTTGGCGGCGGCAGCGGAGATCGACTTCGCCGTCAACCTCATGATCGACGCGGGTGGTGTCGGCCCCGGGCCGTAGGGTGGGCGGGTGAGCGAGGTGGGGCGGGGTAGCGAGGCGGGGCGGGGCGGCGCGGAGGCGGGGCGGAGCACGTCCGAGGAGCCGTGGCCGGTCCGGGTGGTCAGCCAGAAGATCGGCGCCTGGATCGCCCGGCTGGGCTGGGTCTGGGTGGACGGGCAGGTCGCGCAGATCAGCCGCCGGCCCGGCGCGACCACCGTCTTCCTCACCCTGCGTGATCCCTCGGCCGACCTCAGCCTGACCGTGACCACCAACCGGGACGTGCTCGACGCGGGTGCGCCGGAGCTGCGCGAGGGCGCCCGGGTGGTGCTGCACGCCAAGCCCGAGTTCTACGCCGCCCGGGGCACGCTCAGCCTGCGCGCCGACGAGATCCGCCAGGTCGGGCTCGGCGAGCTGCTGGCGCGGCTGGAGAAGCTCAAGAAGCTGCTGGCCGCGGAGGGGCTCTTCGACCGGGCCCGCAAGCGCCGGCCGCCGTTCCTGCCCGGCCGGATCGGCCTGATCACCGGCCGCGCCTCGGCCGCCGAGCGGGACGTGCTGACCAACGCCCGGCGGCGCTGGCCGGCGGTGGAGTTCCGCACGGTCAACGTCGCGGTGCAGGGGCCGAGCGCGGTGCCGCAGATCGTCGACGCGCTCAAGGTGCTCGACACGGATCCGAGCATCGACGTGATCGTCATCGCCCGGGGCGGCGGCAGCATCGAGGACCTGCTGCCCTTCTCCGACGAGGCGCTCTGCCGGGCGGTCTTCGCCTGCCGTACCCCGGTGGTCAGCGCAATCGGCCACGAGACGGACGCGCCGCTGCTGGACTACGTCGCCGACGTCCGCGCCTCGACGCCGACGGACGCGGCGAAGCGGATCGTCCCCGACCTCACCGAGGAGGTACGCCTCATCGGCCAGGCCCGGTCCCGGCTGGAACGGGCGGTCCGCAACCTGGTCGACCGGGAGCAGCACCGCCTCGACCTGCTGCGCTCCCGCCCGGTGCTGGCCCGCCCGCAGGTGATGGTTGACCAGCGGGCCGCCGACGTCGCCGCGCTGCGCGACCGGGCCGGGCGCTGCCTGGAGCACCGGCTCGGCGGTGCCGCCGACGACCTGCGCCACACCCTGGCCCGGCTGCGCGCGCTCTCTCCCGCGGCGACCCTCGACCGGGGGTACGCGATCGTCCAGCGCGCCGACGGCCACGTGCTGCGCGCCGCGTCCGAGGTGGCCAAGGGTGACCCACTGCGGGTCCGCCTCGCCGAGGGTGAGCTCACCGCGACCGTGGCCGGCTGAGCGATGTGTTGGGATGGGAGCCGATGACTGACGCGAAGAAGGACGAGCGGCTCAGCTACGAGCAGGCCCGTGCCGAACTGGCCGGCGTGGTGGAGCGGCTGGAGGCCGGCGGCACCTCGCTGGAGGAGTCGCTGGCGCTCTGGGAGCGCGGCGAGCAGCTCGCCGAGACCTGCCAGCGCTGGCTGGACGGGGCGCGGGCCCGCATCGACGCCGCCCGGCAGCGCGCCGAGGAGTGACCTGGGTGGACGACCGACGGGGCGGCCGGGGCCGCCCCGTCGACGTCGTCGTGCTCACTTGAACAGGTTGTAGAACTCCGGCGGCGCCTCGACGACCTGGTCGGCCGGGGGCTTCTGCGCCGCGCTGGCGTTGCCGTAGTCGGTGTAGGCGATCTTGATGTCCTGCGCGGCGCTCTGGCCGGCGGCGGGAATCTGCATGACCAGTTCACTGAGCCGCCCCTGCGGGTCGACCTTGGCGGTGAACGGCACCGACTGTGCCTGCGCCCCGAGCGCGGTGATCACCGCCGGGTCGAGCGAGCCCGCCTCGGCCGCCTTGGACACGTCGACGGTGCCCGCGTACGTGCCCTCGCCGGTCTGGCGGACCTCGGTGATGCCCTGGGTCAGCACGGCGCTGCCGGCCGGGTCGAGTTTGTCGAAATCGAAGCCCAAGGCCCGATTGCCCTTGATCCGGGTCTGGTCGAGGTGCTGGTACTTGCCGAGGTTGAGCTTCTGCACGCCGGGCACACTGCTCGCGGCCTTGCCGCCCAGCTCCAGCTTCACCCAGCTGTCCGGCTTGTAGTGGATCAGGTCCAGCTTCATCATCAGGTCGGACGTCGGGTCACCGATCGTCATCCGCATCTCCGCGCTCTGGCTCGGTTCGTGCACCTGCCCCTCGGCGGTGGAGCCGGCGCCGGACATGCTGAACCGGAAGTTGCCGTCGCGGATCGCGTTCGTGGAGTTGAGCAGGGCCTGCTTGGCGTCGCCCGACGTAGCGCTCGGCGCGACGCTGCCGGAGACGCTCGGGGACGCGGTGGCCCCCGCGGTGCCGGTCCCGTTGTCGTTGCAGGCGGCCAGGGCGGGGCTGAGCAGTGCCGCGGCGAAGGCCGCCGTGCTGAAGCGTCGAATCTTCATGAGAACTCTCCAGGTGGGTCGTCCGGCCCACGGAGGTGCCGGAGGCGGGGCGCCGCTGCCCTGACGCCGGCTGCGGCGCACGAGCCCGTCCGGCCGGCGTCGCGCCCCGGCGGGCTCGTGCCCTCATCTGTTCCCGGAAGCGGCCTTCGGCAATCCCTGTCCGTTCCGGGCGGACGACCCCGCGTCGGGTGGGGACGACCTACGCCGCCCCCACCCGCACCCTGATCAGCTCTGGAACATCTGGTACAGCTGGTCGGACGCCTCGACGACCTGGCCGGCCGGGGGCGCCTTAACGGCGGCGGCGCTGCCGTAGTCGGCGTACGTGACGGTCACGGCCTGCGCCTCGGCGCCGCTGGCGGCGGGCACCTGGACGGCGAACTCGGTCAGCCGGCCCTGCGCGTCGAGCTTCGCGGTGAACGGCACGGCGCTGGCCTGGGCGCCGAGCGCCTTGACGGTCTCGGCGTCGAGCAGGTCGGAGTCGCTCGCCTTGGTGGCGTCGATCGTGCCCGCGTACGTGCCCTCGCCGGTCTGCTTGACGTCGGTGATCGCCTTGATCATCTTGTCGGTGCCCGCCGGGTCGACGTTGGTGAAGTCGAAGTTCAGCTCCTTGGCGTCCTTGATCTTGCTGCGGTCCAGGTGCTGGTACTTGCCCTTCATCGCCTTGAAGCCGGGGACGGCGTCGGCCATCGCCCCGGCGAGCTCGAGCTTGACCCAGCTGTCCGCGTCGATGAACACGAGGTGCATCGACATCGCGAGGTCGTCGTTGGCCGTCTGCCCGCTCTCCAGCTTCATCTCGGCGCTCTTGGACGGCATGTGTACGGTCCCGCTGCCGTTGAACTCACCACCCTTGATGCCGAAGGTGAAGTTGCCCTTCTGGATCTCCTTGGTGGCGGCGGCGAGCGCCTCCTTCGGGTCCGCCGGAATCCCCTGGGCGGCGGCGGACTTGCTGTCGGCGCTCGGCGAGCCGGCCTCGGACTTGCAGGCGGCCAGAGCAGGGACGAACAGGGCGGCGGCGAGGACGCCGACGCTCCACCGTCGAATGTTCACGTTGTTCTCTTTCCGGTGTTTGGTACGGACGCGTGATGCGTGCCAGTTTGTCCGGCCCGGGCAGCCTAGCGGACCGGCCCCGGCGCTTGGGGGGCACCGGAAACGGGCGGATCAGCGCACGGCGGTGGCGAGCTGGCGGAGCTCGTTGTCCCGGGCGTCGCCCACGACGATCACCGTCCGGTTCGGTTCCAGCAGGACGAGGGCCTGCTCGTTGCCCCGAGCGGTGTACCGCTGCCAGCTACCGTCGGCCAGGTCGGCCGGCCCCTGCGGCTGGCCACCTTTCAGCTCGGCGGGGAGCAGCTTGTCGGCGGCCACGTTGCTCTCCACGAGCTGCGCGCCGCGCCCCTCCGGGGTCAGGTAGCCGATCCGCAGCGTCCCGCCGCCCGCCTCGGCCTGGTAGCGCGCGCTGACCGTACGCCAGCCGGAGCTCAGCCCCTCCGGCGGGCTGACCGGGAACGCGCCCGCCGACCGGGCCTGCTCGATGGCGGGTGCCGGATCGACCGTGGCCGGCTCGTCCCCACCCAGGACGCCTCGGTAGAAGGCGAGCAGCAGTGCGATCGGGACCAGCAGCACCAGCAGCGAGAGCGCCATGTCCCGCGGCGACCGCTCGGAGCGCGCCCGGTCCTTCCGCGCGGGCGGCGCGGCGTGGTCGCCCGCGTCGGCCAGCGGCGCGACCCCGCCCGACGACTCCACGAGGGCGGGCTCGCCGGCCGTTGGAGGGGTCGGCCCGGCGGTCGACCGGACGGGTGGCTGGCCGTCCGGCGGGGTGGCGTCGGTCGGTACGCGATCGGCAGGGTGTGCGGCTTCCACCCGCCCATTCTCGCAGCCGTCCGGGTGACGTGATCCTGGCCTCCTCCGCCCCGACCCGGCGCGCGACCTGTCATCGTGTGAGGATCAGCGACAAAGCCGGCGGCGGCGACGGCCGCAGCGTGCCGGTCCCACCCCGCAACGTCGCGAGGAGGAAGCCGTGATGACAACCACCAGGACGCGGACCCCGCAGAACCTCGACCGCAACCTCGCCCTCGACCTGGTCCGGGTCACCGAGGCCGCGGCGATGGCGGCCGGCCGCTGGGTCGGCCGGGGCGACAAGGAGGGCGGCGACGGGGCAGCCGTCGACGCCATGCGCAAGCTGATCAACTCGATCCCGATGCGCGGGGTCGTGGTGATCGGCGAGGGCGAGAAGGACAACGCCCCGATGCTCTTCAACGGCGAGGAGGTCGGTGACGGAACCGGCCCCGAGGTCGACGTGGCGGTCGATCCGATCGACGGCACCACCCTGATGAGCAAGGGCATGCCGAACGCCCTCGCGGTGCTCGCGGTCGCCGAGCGTGGCGCGATGTTCGACCCGAGCGCCGTCTTCTACATGGAGAAGCTCGCCGTCGGCCCGATGTACGCCGACGTGGTCGACATCAACGCCGGGGCGGCCGAGAACATCCGCCGGATCGCCAAGGTCAAGGGCACCGACGTCGCCGAGGTGACGGTCTGCGTGCTGGACCGGTCCCGCCACGACGACCTGGTGAAGCAGATCCGGCGTACCGGGGCGGGCATCCGGTTCATCTCCGACGGCGACATCGCGGGTGCCATCGCCGCCGCCCGTGGCGAGTCGGACGTCGACGTGCTGATGGGCATCGGCGGCACCCCGGAGGGCATCACCGCGGCCTGCGCGCTCAAGTGCATGGGCGGCATGATGCAGGCCAAGCTCTGGCCGAAGGACGCCGAGGAGCGGGAGAAGGCGCTCGCCGCCGGGCACGACCTGGACCGGGTGCTGTTCACCGACGACCTGGTCACCGGGGACAACTGCTTCTTCGTGGCCACCGGTGTGACCTCCGGCGACCTGCTGCGTGGCGTGCGCTACCGGGCCGGCGGGGCGTACACGCAGTCGATCGTGATGCGCTCCAAGAGCGGCACGATCCGGGTGATCGACTCGTACCACCGGCTGGAGAAGCTTGCCCTCTACTCGGCGGTCGACTTCGACGGACGACCCCTGGCCGAGCAGGAGTGACCGCGACCGGGACGGCGGCGCCCCCCACGCTGTCGGCCGCGCGGCGGATCGCCGGCGTCGGGCTGGCCACCGCCTCGGGGGTGGCGGTGGCCGTCCAGTCCCGGATCAACGGCGAGTTGGGCGTACGCCTGGCCGACGGGATCGCCGCCGCGGTGGTCTCGTTCGGCCTCGGCCTGCTCGTGCTGCTGGTGCTGGTTCCCGGCACCCCGGGCGGCCGGCGGGGCCTGGCCGCCCTCCGGGGGGCGCTGCGCGAGGGCTCCCTGCGGCCGTGGCAGTGCCTCGGCGGGGTGTGCGGCGCGTTTCTGGTGGCCACCCAGGGGCTGACCATCGGCACGCTCGGGGTGGCCGTGTTCACCGTCGCCGTGGTGGCCGGGCAGTCCGGCAGCAGCCTGCTGGTGGACCGGGCCGGCATCGGTCCGACCGGCCGCCAGCCGGTCACCCCGAACCGGCTGGTCGGCGCGGTGCTCACCGTGCTGGCCGTGCTGCTGGCGGTGAGCGACCGGCTCGGCGACCCGCGCGCCCTGGCGCTGGCCCTGCTGCCGCTGGCGGCCGGAGTGGGCATCGCCTGGCAGCAGGCGGTGAACGGCCGGGTCCGGGGAGCCGCCGGCAGTGCCCTGGCCGCCACCCTGGTCAACTTCGCCGTCGGCACCGTCGCGCTGCTCGCCACCTTCGCCGTGGAGGTGGCGGTCCGGGGCCGCCCGGGCGGCGCCCTGCCCAGCGAGCCCTGGCTCTATCTGGGTGGCCCGATCGGCATCGTGTTCATCGCGCTGGCCGCCGCCATCGTCCGTTTCACCGGGGTGCTGTTGCTCGGCCTGGCCACCATCGCCGGGCAGATCGTCGGCGCGGTCCTGCTGGACGTGGCGCTGCCGACGGCGGCCTCGCACCCCGGGCCGGCCACCCTGCTGGGCGCGGTGCTGACCCTGGTCGCGGTCCTCGTCGCCGCGCTCGGACCGCCGCTGAAGCTGACGGTCAGCCGCGCAGCCCCGCCACCGTCTCCTTGATCGCCTGGTCCAGCGGGGTCGGCTCGATGCCCAGGGTGGCGGTGGCGGCTGACGAGTCCATCAGGTACGGCCGGTCGAACTGGTAGGCGGTCTCCCGCAGCTCGCGGGCCATCGGGTTGGCGAGGCCGCCGAGCCAGAGCACCGGATAGGGCATCCGGGTCAGCTTCGCCGCCGGCGCGCCGGTCAGGGCCGCCGCGCGGACGGCCAGGTCCCGCATCGGTACGGCCGGCCCGCTGGGCACGTGCCAGGCCCGCCCCCAGGCCCGCTCGTCGGTCGCGGCGGCGACCAGGGTACGGGCGACGTCCGGGATGTACGTCCAGGTGTGCGGGGCGTCCCAGTCCACCGGCAGGAAGACCCGCCGGCCGGCGAGCACCCGGGGCAGCACCATCATCGCCAGCGAGGTGCCGCCGACGCCGAAGTAGTCGGAGCCGCGCACCTCGGTGACCCGGGCCCGGCCGGCCCGGTGCGCGGCGAGCGCGTCGGCCCACATCCGGTTTCGCACCCGCCCCTTGGTGCCGGTCGCGGCCGGCGGGGTCGCCTCGGTCATCGGGCCGTCGACCGGGCCGTACCCGTAGAGGTTGCCGACGGTGGCGAGCACCGCGCCGGTCCGCTCGGCGGCGGTGAGCAGCGCGGCGGCCAGCGGCGGCCAGTCCACCGGCCACCGGTGGTACGCCGGGTTGGCACAGTTGTGCAGCGCGACCGCGCCCTCGGTCAGCGCGGTCAGCCGGGCGGGGTCGGCGGCGTCGGCGGCGACCCGCTCGACCGCCGGGTGCTCGGGTCCGGTGCCGCGGCGGGTCACCACCCGCACCCGGTCGCCCCGCTCGGCGAGGAGGTGGGCGGTGGCGGTGCCGACGGGTCCGGCGCCGACGATCACGTGCAGGGCCATGGTGGCCACCCTTCGAAGCATGGATCCAATCCGAGAGCGGTGCTCTCCCTACGACCTCCCCAGCATGGACCGCAGGCCGCTCACTGTCAAGAGCACTGCTCTTGGTTTTGATTAGCGCTCTCGGCCGTGGCAGAGTGGGGGGCATGGTGGCTCACACGCTCCGCGCCCGGGTCCGTGCCGGCATGATCGACGAGATCAAGGCGGTGGCCCGCCGCCATCTCGCCACCGACGGCGCGAACCTCTCCCTGCGCGCGGTGGCCCGCGACATGGGCATGGTCTCCTCGGCGATCTACCGCTACTTCCCCAGCCGGGACGACCTGCTCACCGCGCTGATCCTCGAGGCGTACGACGCCCTCGGCGAGGCGGTGGAAGCGGCCGACGCCGCCGTCGACCGGGCCGACCTACGCGGACGCTGGCACGCCGCGTGCGAGGCCGCCCGGGCCTGGGCGCTGGCCCACCCCGCCGAATACGCGCTGCTCTACGGCAGCCCGGTCCCCGGGTACGCGGCCCCGAAGGACACCGTCGCACCGGCGGCGCGGCCCCCGCTGACCCTGGTCGGCATCCTCCGCGACGGCCTAGCCGCCGGCCGGCTCAGCCCGCCCGACGAGGAGCTGCCCGAGCCGGTCCGCGCCGACCTCGCCGAGCTCGCCGCCGGCTTCTCCCCCGGCCTGCCGGAGGCGCTGCTGGCCCGCGGCCTGGCCGGCTGGACCCAGCTCTTCGGGCTGATCAGCTTCGAACTGTTCGGGCGGCTGAACGGGGTCATCCCGCACCGCGACGAGTACTTCGACCACCAGACCGCCCTGATGGCCGACCTCATCGGCCTGCCCGCTGCGTGACCCGCCCTCACCTCGGCAACGTGCGGAACGTCGGCGGTCAGGTGCCGTCGGAGGAGTGCCCGGGAAACAGGTGGGCCGTCGGGTCGATGACCACCGCGGCGTTGTTCACCGCCGTGGCCGCCTCGCCGAAGCCGGTGGCGATCAGCCGGACCTTGCCCGGGTACTCGGTGATGTCCCCGGCCGCGAAGACCCGCGGCAGGTTGGTGGCCATCGCGCTGTCCACCAGGATGTGCCGCCGGTCCAGCCGCAGCCCCCACTCGGCGAGCGGGCCCAGGTCGGCGGTGAAGCCGAGGGCGGCGACCAGGGTGTCCACCGGCAGGGTCTCCACCCCGCCGCCACGTACGGTGATTTCCACGCCGGTCACCTGATCCTCGCCGTGCAACCGGGTCACCTCGGCGTTGACCACCAGCCGGACGGGCAGCGACCGCACCCGGGCGACGGTCGACGCGTGGGCGCGGAACTTCTCCCGCCGGTGCACCAGCGTCACCGAGCGGGCGATCGGCTCAAGCGTCACCGCCCAGTCGAAGGCCGAGTCGCCGCCGCCCACGATGACCACGTCCCGGCCGGCCAGCTCGACCGGCTGCGGTACGAAGTAGACGATCCCGCCGCCCAGGAAGCTGTCGGCCACCGGCAGCGGCCGGGGCAGGAAACTGCCCAGTCCGCCGGTCACCATCACCGCGCCGCAGCGCAACTGCTCACCGCCGGCCAGGCCGAGCACCGGCCGTCCGTCGAGGTACGACAGCTTCTCCGCCCGCGCGCCGAGCAGGTATTCGGGATGGAACGGCGCGGCCTGGGCGACCAGGTTCGCCACCAGCTCCCGCCCTTTGATGGCGGGGAACCCGGCGACGTCGAGGATGAGCTTCTCCGGGTACATGGCGGTCACCTGCCCACCCGGCTCGGGCAGCGCGTCGACCACCGCCACGGAGAGCCCGCGGAACCCGGCGTAGTAGGCGGCGAAGAGCCCGGCCGGACCGGCGCCGATCACGGCGACATCGACCTCGCGCATGGCGCACCGTCACTTCCCGCTCACGGATCAACGCGTGCTGGTCCCGACGGTAGGCGGGCCGGTGCCTCCGGGCAAGCACCTGACGCCAACGGCTCGATGCTCGGTCAGGGCAGAGTCAGCGTGGGCGACTCACTGCGTGCCCCCGCCGGTCCATCAGCCCGGCGGCGGAACAGGATCGCCGCCGCGACCCCGCCGAGCAGCCCGAACAGGTGCCCCTGCCAGGAGATGAGCTCGTCGGTGGGGAGGATGCCGAGCAACTGCCAGCCGTAGAGCAGGCCGACCAGCAGCACCACCGCGAGGTTCCACCAGCTCCGCTCGACGACGCCGCGGGTCAGCAGGATGCCGAGATAGCCAAAGATCACCCCGCTCGCGCCGACCACCACCGAGTTCGGGGAGCCGGTGAACCACACGCCCAGGCCGCTGACCAGGATGATCACCAGAGTGGACCAGAGGAACCGGCGGGTGCCGGCGGCCAGCACGAAGGTGCCGAGCAGGATCAGCGGGATGCTGTTGCTGTAGAGGTGGTTGAAGTCGGCGTGCAGGAATGGCGAGAAGAACACCCCGTCGAGCCCCTGGATCCGGTGCGGGATGATCCCGGCGGTGACGTCGAGGTTGGCGTGCAGGCCGACGTCGAGCGCCTCGATGAGGAACAGCACCGGCACGACCGCGCACATGGCGACGAAGGCCCGGCCCAGGGCGGCGTAGAACGCCTCGGTGCCGAACCGTCGGGGATCGTCGCTCGTCGAGCCATCGCGCCAGGTCACGTACCAACAGCTATCAGCAATCCCGGCCGGCCGCCACCCGGGCGCCCCGGCACGCCCCGACATGACGACGGCGGGGTGGGCGGATCCCCGCCCACCCCGCCGTCGTCACCGTCCGATCAGTACCAGCCCTTGCTCTGCGAGTGCTGCCAGGCACCGCACGGGTTGTTGTACCGGCCCTCGATGTAGCCGAGGCCCCACTTGATCTGGGTGGCCGGGTTGGTCTTCCAGTCGGCCGCGACCGAGCCCATCTTGCTGCCGGGCAGGGCCTGCGGGATCCCGTACGCGCCGGACCCCTCGTTGTAGGCCTTGTGGTTCCAGCCGCTCTCCTTGGTCCAGAGTTTGTCCAGGCACGGGAACTGGTCGATGCCGAAGCCCTCCTGCAGCATGATGGCGCAACCGATGGCCCGGTTGCCGCTGTACTCCTCGCAGGAGGCCGGGATCGGCCCGTCGTACGGCTTGGTGGCGGCCGCCGCCTCGCGTGCCTTCTTCCGGGACGCGGCGGCCGCCTCGGCCTCCCGGGCCCGCTGGGCGGCCTCCTTGGCGGCCGCCGCCGCCCGCAGCTTCGCCTGGTACTCGGCGGCCCGCTGCCGGGCCGACTCCAGGCGGTGGTCCGCCTGCCGCTCGCGCTGGTACGCGTACTCCGCCTGGTCGACCTCCAGGCCGGCCTGCGCAGTCAGGCCCTCTTGCTGGACCTGTCGGTCTTCGCCCAGATAGAAGCCGCCGGCAACGCCCACGGAGAGCAGCGCGACAGCGGCCGTACGGGCACCGAACCGGCTCCACAGCCGACTCACGAAGTGTCCCTTCGTCGGGGGCAAGGACGCGACGCGACGCGTGGCCGTCGGTGGGCCGCGCCGGCGTCGCGAGCGCCCCGACCCGCGGTCGCAGCCGACGCACCGGCGTTCGTGGCTCTCCGCCGTCCGTGGCGAACGATGCTCGACGATCTTCCTGGTGCGTGAGCGCTCGTTGGACACCATTGCGTACGGTGAGGCTGATGGGAAATGAAGCCGGCCAATTGTGACCTGCACCACATTGTGAAGGCCATCAAACAGGGACAAAGATGCCGGCTGATCGGCCTCAGAGCGGGATGTCCTCCAACAGATCGGTGACCATCGCGGCGATCGGAGAACGCTCCGAACGGCTGAGGGTGACGTGTGCGAAGAGGGGATGACCCTTCAACGCCTCGATCACCGCGGTCACCCCGTCATGCCGGCCCACCCGGAGGTTGTCCCGCTGGGCCACGTCGTGAGTGAGCACCACCCGAGACCCCTGACCGATCCGGGACAGCACGGTGAGCAGCACGCCCCGCTCCAGCGACTGCGCCTCGTCCACGATGACGAAAGCGTCATGCAGGCTGCGACCACGGATGTGGGTCAGCGGCAGCACCTCCAGCAAACCCCGCGAGGTGACCTCCTCAAGCACGTTCTCGTGCACCACCGCGCCGAGCGTGTCGAAGACCGCCTGCGCCCAGGGCGACATCTTCTCCGACTCCGAGCCGGGCAGATATCCGAGCTCCTGGCCGCCGACCGCGTAGAGCGGACGGAAGACGATCACCTTCTTGTGCCGGCGGCGCTCCATCACCGCCTCCAGGCCGGCGCAGAGCGCCAGCGCGGACTTGCCGGTGCCGGCCCGGCCACCCAGCGAGACGATGCCGATCGACTCGTCCAGCAGCAGGTCGAGCGCGATCCGCTGCTCCGCCGAGCGGCCGTGCACGCCGAACGCCTCCCGGTCGCCGCGGACCAGCCGGACAGTCTTGTCGGGCAGCACTCGGCCGAGCGCCGAGCCGCGCGTCGAGTGCAGCACCAGCCCGGTGTGGCAGGGCAGATCGCCGGCCGCGTCGACGTCCAGCGTCTCCCCCGCGTACAGCCGGGCGATCTCCTCCTCGGCCAGGTCCAGCTCAGCCATCCCGGTCCAGGTCGGGTCGCTGGCCTGGCCGTGCCGGTACTCGTCGGCCCGCAGCCCGACCGAGGCCGCCTTCACCCGCAGCGGCATGTCCTTGCTGACCAGGGTAACCTCCCGCCCCTCGGCGGCGAGGTTGAGCGCCACGGAGAGGATCCGGGCATCGTTCGACTCGTTCCGGAAGCCGGGCGGCAGCACTCCGTCGTCGGTGTGGTTCAGCTCCACCCGGAGGGTGCCGCCCTGGTCGTTGGCGGGCACCGGCCGGTCCAGCCGGCCGTGCTGCACCCGCAACTCGTCCAGCATGCGCAGCGACCGGCGGGCGAACCAGCCCAGCTCGGGGTGGTGCCGCTTGCCCTCCAACTCGGAGATGACCACCAGCGGCAGCACCACCTCGTGCTCGGCGAAGCGGTGGAACGCCGCGGGATCGGAGAGGAGGACCGAGGTGTCCAGGACGAAGGCCGGACCGGCTGGTCGGGGCTCCTCGGTGCCGGCCGGCGCGGCTGCCGCCGCACGGCGGCTGCGGGTGGTCCGGCGGGTGGTGGCAGTCGCGGCCGGGGTCTGGTCGGCACCGGCGGGGGTACGGCGAGTCGTCACAGGCCTGCTCCGCGGATGGGCACCCGGCCACCCGTGTTCCGCCTCGTCCGGTGCCCGGTGGACACGGGGTCGGATGCGGGCCCCGTGCGCGAGGTCGCAGGTCCGGGCTCTCCGGCTGGCCCGGGAAAACCCCGCGCCATGCTTAGACGCTAATGGCACCTGAGCCCGTCGGCTAGTGGTGCGGATGGATCTCACCTGACCGGGAGATGAACGGCGCACGGCGGAACCGGCCGGGATGCATGCCCCCTGCGCGCATCCCGGCCGGCGGAGCCACCGTCACCGGTCTGACGTGGCCCCGACGGTGCGCGTCCGCCGCGGACGACACACCGTGCTCTGGGGCGGGCTCAGCCCTGCCGGCGGACGAGGGTCCCGGTCGGCCGCCCGCCGGCGACGGAGGCGCTGAACGAGGACCCGGTGTACGTGGTGCCCTGCCGGGTGGCGAGCCCGCCGAGCTGGGCGGTCGCGGTGGCCCGAAGGGCCGGGCCGGAGGTCGCCCGCGCGGTGACCGCGGCGGGGGCGACCGTGCCGGCGAACGGGGCCGCGGCGCGGGTGGCCGGGGCGGTCACCGACGCCGGCGCCGGACCGGCCAGTGCCGGGGCGATCGCGGCCTGCGCGTCGCGGCGCCGCCGGTGCCAGGCGCCCCGGTCGCCGTCGAAGTATCCCTGCCGGTAGCCGAACCGGTAGCCGATCCGGTAGCTGAGCTGGCCGTGCAGCCGACCCGCCGCGTAGCAGGTCGACCCGAGCACGAGTACGAGCACGACGGCGAGGAACGGGCTCATCCGGTCGCTCCCGAAGAGGTCGGGTCGACAACTCGGGGCGCGGCGCCAGACGCGTCGAGTGGGAGTTGCCGCTCCAGGTCGGCCCGCCGGGTCATCGCTCCTCCGGCTCGACCTCGGGGTCGACGACCAGCAGCCGTTCCAGGTCGGCGGTGCTGACCTCCTCGACCAGCTCGACGCTGATCCGGCAGCCGTCCAGGATCACCTCGGCCACCGACGAGCGCCGGATCTCCCCGCCGGCGTCGTAGACCCGGACGCTCAACTCCGGACAGCCGAGGTGGATCCGCCAGGCGTTCCACTCGTCCCGGTCACCGACACTGAGCGAGAGGTACCGGCAGCCCCGGGCGAGGTAGAGGCGCCACGGCGCGCTCAGCCCGGCGGCCACGCCGTCCGCGATCAGGCCGAAGGCCTGGGCACGGGTCGCGAGCTCGGTCACGACACCCCCTCGTCACCCGCGGAGTGACGCATGTGAGCACTAATCGTCTCAGGCACGTGACACACCGTAAGTTGTCTCATGAGCGTGACAGTATCAGCTTTTCGTCTGTTTACCGCCGTCCTGGGGTCCTTCTATTCTGCCCGGGTGACACCCCTCAGGAGCAGCACTGGATCGTTTACCGGAAATCCGAGAACCTCGTCACGTCAGCGTGACAGCAGCGCGCCGGGACGCGCCCGCGAGGCCGACGGGTCGTACCGTCACGGAGTGACCGAGACCGCCAACGCCCGGAAGATCGCCTTCGCCACCTTCGTCCGCCGCGCGCTGGACGACGCGCGGGCCATGCGGGCCTGGAGCGGCACCGAGGTCTCCCGGCGCACCGGGGTCTCCCGGCAGACCATCAACCGGTGGGTACGCGGGGACTGGGCCAGCGACCCCGAGGCGGAACGGGTGGTCGCCTTCTGCGAGGGCCTGGGCCTCAACCCGGCAGCCGCCTTCACCGCCCTGGGCTGGGACCGCGCCACCACCCCGCGCGCCGCCGCCACCCCGCCGCCGATGGACCCCGACGTCGAGGCACTGCTCCGCCGACTGGTCGACCCGAACGTGTCGGACGCGGAGAAATTCCATATTCGAGAAACGATTCGCTACCTCGCTTATCGGCCAACTCTCCCCGTCAATCTCCGAAATAGCGGTAAACAAGCCGGGTAGTTCCTCAGATGGCGAAAGAACCGAAGGTCAGACCCGTTCGTTTCGCTCCGGGGACGGAACGGGCACGCTAGCGTCCCTATTCGTACTGCTGGGGCTCGTCGTCGGCGGGGGGACGGGACAAGGCCGAACCCAGCCCTGCGGGACAGAAGGAGGGGTCTGTCCATGACCCTGAAATGGTTGGCAGTCGTGGTCGCGGTGGTGTCGGTGACATCGTGCGTGACCGGCAACGTGGTGGTGGGCGTACTGAACGGCGGGGAGCTTCCCCTGATCGTCAACCTCTTCGCGCTCACCACGGCCGGCACCGCGGTGGTCCTCGCCGTCCTCGCCGAGCTGCACGACCGGCTCAACGACCGGGTCAGCGCGCTGACCGAGTTCCTGGTGGCGCGGCTCAACGAGATCGAGGCGCACACCGGCGACCGGAACACCGGCTTCGTGGAGGGCTACCTGCTGAGCCACGGCCCGGAGGCGGCCGTGGTGCCGTTCGGGCGCCGGGGACGGGGAGCCGCCGAACGCTGATCCACGTCGCCCGAACGTCACGTCTCGGCCACGAATATGCCGCCGTGACCGGGGTACGCTGTCGCGCGTGCCGCCGTTGAACCTGGGCAACCAGCAGCCGAAGACCCCGTTGGACGTGGAGCACGCCTGGCGGGCCACCGCCACCCGTGCCGGCGACGTGGTGTTCTTCTTCGACTTCGACGGCACCCTGGCGCCGGTCGACGACGACCCCACCGCCGTGCGGCCCGCGCCGAAGGTGCTCGCCGCCCTGGAGGCGCTCGCCCCGCACGTACGCCGGATCGCCATCGTCTCCGCGCGCCCGGTGGAGTTCCTCCGCGACCAGCTCGGCGGCCTCGACGGCATCGACCTCTACGGGCTCTACGGGCTGGAGCACAGCCACTCCGGCGGGGAGACCGTGACCGAGCCGGCCGCCCTGCCCTGGGTGCCGACCATGGCGGAACTGGCCGAGCAGGCGCGCGCGGAACTGCCGCCCGGCGCCCTCGTGGAGTTCAAGCGGCTCTCGGTCGCCCTGCACTGGCGCACCGCCCCGCAGCTCGGCGACCTGGTCCAGGAATGGGGCCGGGCCCGGGCCGAGCGACTGGGCCTGCGCTGCCAGGCCGGACGCATGGTGCTGGAGCTGAAGCCCCCGGTCGACCGGGACAAGGGCATGGTCATCGGTGAGGTGGTCCGGGACACCGCCGGCGCCTGGTACTTCGGTGACGACGTCTCCGACCTCAAGGCGTTCGCCGCGCTGCGCGCCCGCGCCGCCGCCGACCCGGACTTCATCGGCGTCTGCGTGGCCGTCGCCAACCCGGAGACCGGGCACGAGGTCGCCGACGCCGCCGACCTCACCCTGGAGTCGCCCGCCGTCCTCGCCGACTTCCTCAGCACGGCCCTGTCCCGGCTGCGCTGACCGCGCCACGGGCCGGTGGCCGGGCGATCGAGCCGCGATCAGACGCCGTAGCGGCGCTGGCGGGTGGCGTACGAGCGCAGGGCCCGAAGGAAGTCGACCCGACGGAAGTCGGGCCAGTTGAGCTCGCAGAAGTAGAACTCCGAGTGGGCCGACTGCCAGAGCATGAAGCCGGACAGACGCTGCTCACCGCTGGTCCGGATGATCAGATCCGGGTCCGGCAGGCCCTTGGTGTAGAGGTGCTCGGAGATCAGGTCGACGTCGATCGAGCCGGCCAGCTCCTCGATGGTCCCGCCGTTGGCCGCGTGCTCCAGCAGCAGCGAGCGGACCGCGTCCGCGATCTCGCGCCGCCCGCCGTACCCGACCGCGATGTTGACCTGCGCCCCGCCGCTGCGGTCCCGGGTGCGCTCCGCGGCGGCCTTGAGCGCGGCGGCGTGGTGCGCGGGCAGCACGTCGAGGGCGCCCACCATGCGCAGCCGCCAGGGGTTGCCCTCCTCGGCCAGCTCGGTGGTGAGATCCTCGATGATCTGGAGCAGCGGATCCAGCTCGGCGGCCGGTCGGGAGAGATTGTCGGTGGAGAGCAGCCAGAGGGTCACGTGCCCGACGCCGGCCGCGTCGCACCAGCGCAGCAGCTCCTTGATCCGCTCCGCGCCCATCCGGTGGCCGTCGTTCGGATCGACGAAGCCCATCTCCCGGGCCCATCTGCGGTTGCCGTCGCACATCACGCCGACGTGCCGGGGCACCGGCTTGCCCGCGAGCCTCGCCGTCAGCCGGCGCTCGTACACGGAGTAGAGGAGTTTCCGCAGAGTCATCACCTTGCAGGGTAGCGACCCAGGTTGAAGATCAGTGTCGCGGTGGCTGGTCTCGCGACGGCTTCAGGTCGCGGCGCGGCGCTTTAGACGCGCCGAGCTGAAGTCGTCGTACGGGTGAGACCGATGCCGATCATGGCCAGGGTGCGGGCGTCGAGACGTCCGTCACCCAGTCCCAGCTCCACCACGGTCCGGTAGACCCGGCCGTCCCGCCGGGCCGCGCCGACCGCCGCGTCCACCACCTGGCGCCGTCGGGCCAGCCAGGCCGCCACCGAGCTGTGCCGCAGGTGCGTGCCGAGCCGCCCGCGGAGGGCGTCGGCGTACCGGCGGGCCGCCTGCGCCGGGCTGCCGGCCGCCGCCGCGCCGGCCAGCGCGCCGGAGCGCAGCGCGTAGAAGATGCCCTCGCCGGTGAACGGATTGATCAGCGAGAGCGCGTCGCCGGCCAGCACCACCCGACCCCGCCCCGGCGCCGGCCGGTGCGTGGAGAGCGGCAGGTGATGGGCCCGCAACTCGGTGACCGTGGCCGGGTCGGTGCCGGGCAGCAGGGCGGCCAGGCGGTCCAGCAGGTGCGTCCGGGTCAACGGCTCGCCGCGCAGCACCTCGCCGTACCCGATGTTCGCCCGGCCGTCGCCGATCGGAAAGGACCAGGCGTACGCCGGCCAGCGCGGGGCCGAGGTGACGATGAGCTGCTCGGGCGGCCCGGGCAGCGCCGGGGCGTAGCCGCGGATGGCGAGCGCGAGGTGGCGGTCCGGGTTCACCGGGTGGCCGAGCGCCCGGCGGAGCACCGAGCCGGCGCCGTCCGCCCCCACCACGGCCCGCCCGGCCAACTCGCCGTCGAGCACCACCCGGTCGGCGCGCAGGTCGACCCGGCGTACGGCGTGCCGGCGCAGCTCCGCCCCGGCCGCGACCGCCGCGGCCACCAGCCGCGCGTCGAACACCGCCCGGGGCACCGTGTACGCGGGCCGGGGCAGCTCCCGCGCCACCGTGCCGCCGCCCGGGCCGACGAGACGTAGCACGGGCAGCGGGGCGTACCCGTCGACCGCCCCGGTCACGCCCAGCTCGGCGAGGACGTCCAGCGCGTGCGCCGCGATGCCGTCGCCGCACGCCTTGTCGCGGGGGAAGTCGTAACGGTCCAGCAGCAGCACCCGGGCGGCCCCGGCCCGCCGCGCGGAGAGCGCCGCGGCCGACCCCGCCGGCCCCGCCCCCACCACGATCACGTCCCACTCCGCACCCACCCACCCATCCTCCCCCCGCCGGGACCCCCGTCGGCGTTGATCAAGAACTTTGCGTCGCGCGGTGGAGGGAGTAGAGGGCCAGGGCGGCGGCGGCCAGGAGGGGGGCGCCGTCGCGGACGAGGCCGTCCAGGCCGAGGAGCCACCAGCAGAGCGGCAGGTCGACGGCGAGCGTGCCGAGGGTGATCGCGACCAGCAGCTTCCGGGCCCAGCTCCGGCCGCGCAGCAGGAACGCGGTGCAGAAGAGCACCAGGTAGCTGACCGCGATGCCGGCCGCGAACCAGAACAGCACCGCGGGTACGGAGCTGAGCCGGCCGTCCAGGATGGACCCGCCCGCGACCAGCGCCGGGACCAGCACCAGCGGGCTGTACGTGAACGCGGCGGCCCGGGCGGTGAGCAGCCACCCGGTCACCGCCGGACGCTTCGGCGCGACCTCCCGCCAGGAGAGCCGGCCCCCGGAGATGACCAGGCCCTTGCGGTGCCGGACCAGGTGGCCGCCGACCACGTCCGACCGGTAGAGCAGCCCGACCACCGCCACGCAGAGGCCGGTGAGCAGCCCGAAGCCGAGCAGGCCGGGCAGCGGCGGCACCCCCACCCGGGGGACGACCAGCCGCCCCACCGCGAAGACCGTGGTCACCGCGAGGATCAGCCCCAGCGGCTTCGCCACGGCACGGCCCCGGTTCACGTGCCCGATCAGCACCAGGAAACCCAGCGAGCGGAGCATCGCCCAGCCGGTCCGTACGGCGAGCCCGAACTCCTGCCCCGGGGCGTACCACCAGTTGAGCAGCTCGACCACGACGGTGGCCGCCGCCGTGACGCCGAGCAGCAGGGTCAGCGCCCGGACGGCGGACGGCCGCCGGACCTCGATGGTCTCGGCGGCCGTCCTCATGGCATCCGATGTTGCCCGGTGCGGGCAACCGGCACACCTATCGCTGCGGCTGCTCCGCGTCGAGCCGGGCGCGCAGCGCGTCCAGTTCGGCCCAGAGGACACCGGGGAGCTTGTCCCCGAACTTCTCGAACCACTCGGTGACCAGCGGCAGCTCGTTGCGCCACTCCTCCGGGTCGACCTTCATGGCGATCCGGACGTCCTCCGGGGTCATGTCCAGACCCTCGACGTCGAGCGCGTCCAGGGCCGGGACCATGCCGATCGGGGTCTCGACCGCCTCGGCGCGGCCCTCGATCCGCTCGATGATCCACTTGAGCACCCGGGAGTTCTCGCCGAAGCCCGGCCAGAGGAAGTTGCCCTCCGGGTCCTTGCGGAACCAGTTGACGTAGTAGATCTTGGGCAGCTTCGCCTCGTCGCCGTCGACGCCCTTGCCCATCTCGATCCAGTGCCGGAAGTAGTCACCGGCGTTGTAGCCGATGAACGGCAGCATGGCCATCGGGTCGCGGCGGACCACACCGACCGCGCCGGAGGCCGCCGCGGTGGTCTCCGAGGAGAGCGTGGCGCCCATGTAGACACCGTGCACCCAGTCGCGGGCCTCGGTGACCAGCGGGACGGTGTCCCGGCGCCGGCCGCCGAACAGGATGGCGTCGATCGGCACCCCGTTCGGGTCGTAGTAGTCCTCGGCCAGGATCGGACACTGCGCGATCGGGGTGCAGAACCGGCTGTTGGCGTGCGAGGAGAGCTCACCGCTCTCCGGCGTCCAGTCGTTGCCCTTCCAGTCGATCAGGTGCGCCGGCGGCTCACCCATGCCCTCCCACCAGATGTCGCCGTCGTCGGTGAGGGCCACGTTGGTGAAGACCGAGTTGCCGCGGTCCAGCGTCCGCATCGCGTTGGCGTTGGTCTTCCAGTCGGTGCCGGGCGCGACGCCGAAGAGGCCAAACTCCGGGTTGATCGCGTAGAGGCGGCCGTCCGGGCCGAACCGCATCCAGGCGATGTCGTCGCCGATGGTCTCGACCTTCCAGCCCGGGATGGTCGGCTCCAGCATGGCGAGGTTGGTCTTGCCGCACGCCGACGGGAACGCACCGGCGACGTGGTAGACCCGCCCCTCCGGCGAGGTGATCTTGAGGATCAGCATGTGCTCGGCGAGCCAGCCCTCGTCGCGGCCCATCACGCTGGCGATCCGCAGCGAGTAGCACTTCTTGCCGAGCAGCGAGTTGCCGCCGTAGCCGGAGCCGAAGGACCAGATCTCCCGGGTCTCCGGGAAGTGCGAGATGTACTTCGTGTCGTTGCACGGCCACGGCACGTCCTGCTGGCCGGGGGCGAGCGGGGCGCCGATGGAGTGCAGCGCGTGCACGAAGTCGGCGTCGTCGCCCATCGCCTCCAGGACCTTGGCGCCCATCCGCGTCATGATCCGCATCGAGGCGACCACGTACCCGCTGTCGGTGATCTCGACGCCGAACATGGGGTTCTTCGCCTCGACCGGACCCATCACGAACGGGATGATGTACATCGTCCGGCCGCGCATCGAACCGCGGTAAAGCTCGGTCATGGTGCGCTTCATCTCGGACGGCGCCATCCAGTTGTTGGTGGGGCCGGCGTCCGCCTCGTCAACCGAGCAGATGAAGGTGCGCTCCTCGACCCGCGCGACGTCCGTCGGGTCCGTCCGCGCGTAGAACGAGTTGGGCTTCTTCTCGGGGTTCAGCCGGATCAGGGTGCCGTTCTCGACGAGTTCGTCGGTGAGGCGGCGCCACTCCTCATCGGACCCGTCCACCCAGACCACCCGATCGGGCGTGGTCAGTTCCGCGACCTCACGTACCCAGGCAAGCAGTTTGGGGTGGGACGTCGGGGCCTGATCGATACCCCGAACAGTAGCCGGAGCAACCATGTCACATCTCCTTGTGGTCGACGCTGACCGATGTATTGGATGCACGAGTTCTGGCGCGCTGGCGCGTCGCCTTCGTGGAAACCTGGGATTGGCCTCAGCGTAAACCGGCCTGCGTCGCGAGTCAGTGGGACTTGTTGTGAAGAACTGCACAAGGTACGGCCACGCTGCGGCATCGCGATCTGATACCCGCTTTCGCGCGCAGTTTCACGCAAATCTTGTGAAGAACCTTCGCCGGACGTCGGCGGAGCGACCCGTCGCGGCCTTCCACCCCACCAACCGTGACTTCCGTGATCCCGTCCACAATTCGGCGACAGCCAGTTACGCTCCGTTCACAAAGGCGGGAACGGGCGGGGAGGCGGGGCGGCGTGACCACAACGTCCCGCAGGCGGACCTCCCGGCCCTTGGCGGCACGCCTGACCCGGGTGCCGCCCGCTCGCCGTTGCTACCCCGTCCAGGTACGCCCAACCGGTACTCTCGGCGGGTGGCCGCGACGATGACCGGAGACCAGCCGGGGGCTCCGCAGACCCGTCGAGGTCTGCTCGGGGCACTGATCGACCGTTTCGGTCACCTCGTCCGTGAGCTGAGCAAATTCGCCACGGTGGGCGGGCTCGCCTTCCTCGTCGACTTCGCGCTCTTCAACTACCTGGCCAGCGTCCAGCACGAGCCGCCGGTGATGGCGAAGACCATCTCCACCGTGGTGGCCGCGACCATGGCGTTCCTCGGTAACCGGTTCTGGACCTGGCGGCACCGCCAGCGCAACCACCCGGCCCGGGAGTACGCGCTGTTCTTCTTCTTCAACGGCGTCGGCCTCGGCATCGCCGTGGGCTGCCTCGCGATCAGTCGCTACGGGCTGGGTGCCCTCTGGCCCCACGTGTTCCAGACTCCACTGGCCGACAACATCGCCAGCTTCATCGTCGGCACCGGCCTCGGGACGCTGTTCCGATTCTGGTCGTACCGGCGGTTCGTTTTCGTGGAAGCGGGAACTCCTCCCGTTCCGGCAACGAGCCACGACCGAGAGTCAGGGGCGTGACCCAGCGCCCATCCCGTCCCGCCGGGCCGAGCCGGCCCTGCCCGCTGCCCTAAGGTGTTTCGCATGCCTGGAGTCCGTCTGCTGCCCGAGCGCTGGCGGAAGTTCATCCACGAGGCGCTCAAATTCGGCATCGTCGGCGGCATCAACACCGTCATCAATTACGCGGTGTTCAACGCGCTAGCACTCACGGTTTTCCGCGATGGCCAGCTCAAGGCGACGGTGGTGGCCACCATCGTCGCGACGATCACGTCGTATCTGATGAACCGGCACTGGACGTACCGGGATCGACCGAAGTCGGCCCTGCGCCGCGAATACGTCCTGTTCTTCCTGTTCAACGCCACCGGACTGCTCATCGAACTCGGCGTACTGGCGGCCGCGAAGTACGGCTTCGGCGTGACCAGCCTGCTCATGCTGAACATCGCGAAGACCGGCGGTGTCCTGCTCGCCACCATGTTCCGCTTCTGGTCGTACCGGACGTTCGTCTTCCAGCCGGCTCCGCAGCACGCGAAGGAGAACTGGCACAGCATCCCGCGCGACGAATGGGACAACGTGGGCGAGATGGACCCGGTGGCAGAGCTGGCCGAGTCGGTCAGCGAGCTGGAGGAGACCGAGCCCCGGCCGGCCCCGCGGGCTGCCCGGGCGGCCGACCACCGGCCGGACTACGCGCCGACCCAGAGCCGGCCCGCCGCGGCGGATGCCGGCCTCGGGCGGGTCCTCGGTGCCGACCTGGACGCCGAACTCGCCGCCGAACTCCAGCCCACCCCCCGCCGCCCCCGCCGCTGATCCGGCCGCGGGCACCGCGAGCAGAGTCGATCAAAAAGTTTGCGCCGGACCACCGATGGATCCGGCGCAAACTTCTTGGTCAACAGGGCGAGGGTCAGGCGGACGGGTCGCGGAGGGACTTGCCCTCGCGCATGTCGGCCAGGATCTCGCGCATCTCGCCGTCACCCAGGGAGTGCTTGTCGTGGTGGGCCTCGACCAGCTCGTAGAGCTTGGTCTGCACCTTGTCGACGTGCGGCACGTCAGCGAGCACCGACTGGCCGCGCTCACCAGCCGACTCGATGGTGAGGGTGCCGCAGCCGAGCAGCCGCTCCACGAAACGCTGGTGCATCGAGTGGTCGTTGATCCGGGTCAGCGGCAGGTCCCGCCGGTTACGGGAGAAAACCCCCTCCTGCAGCAGCACCCGCTCGTTGGTGAAAAGGTAGTGCGTGGTGCGCCAGAGCAGGAACGGCCACAGGCCCAGCCAGAGCACCAGCACCAGGCCGAGGGCGGCGATCACGTAGAGCGCGATCATGCCGCCGTCGCCCTCGGGCAGCAGGACCCAGCCCGCGACCACCGCCGCGATGGCGAGCACCAGCACCAGGACCGGCCGGATCAGGGCCTTCCAGTGCGGGTGCAGGTGCAGCACGACGTGCTCGTCCTCGGTGAGCACGTCTTCGGGGAACGCCACGGGAACCTCCTCGCAGAACAGGACGCGCTGACCGTAACCGGTCGACGCTCGTCCACGGGATCAGCCGCGCGGCGGGTGTTGGGAGGGGTCCCTTCCTATACCGGAGGCGGCAGCAAGGGCCCTTCCGCTCAGCGCACGTGCAGCACGTCGCCGGCGGCGAGGCGGAGCTCCCCGGCCGGGCCGTCGACCAGCAGTTGGCCGTCCGGGTCCACCCCGGTGGCGGTGCCGTGCACCTCCCGGCCGTCGGGGAGCAGCACCCGGACCTGGCGGCCGACCGTGGCGCAGCCGGCCAGGTAGGCATCCCGCAGGCCGCTGGCGACCGCGTCGCCGCCAGCCGCGCGCCAGCGGTCGTACCAGTCGGAGAGGGAGCGGAGCAGGGCGCGCAGCAGCGGGTCCCGGTCGGTGGCGGCGGCCCCGGCGAGCTGGAGCGAGGTGGCGGGCAGCCCGGTCGGGTTCTCCGGCAGCTCGTCGGCGCGCAGCGTCACGTTGAGCCCGATGCCCACCACGATCGCCGGCGGCTGGTCCGGCGCGTCGCCCGGCACCGCCTCGGCCAGCACGCCCGCGCACTTGGCGCCGTTGACGAGAAGGTCGTTGGGCCATTTCAGGCGGGCGTCCAGCTCGGCCAGCCGGGCCACCGCCTCGACCAGCGCGACCCCGGCAAGCAGCGGCAGCCAGCCGTACCGCAGGGATGGCACAGGCGACCAGTCGCGCTCCGGGACGGCCTCGCCAGGCCGGAGCAGGACGCTGGTCGCGATGCCGGCCCGCGGCGGCGACTGCCAGACCCGGCCGCGCCGGCCGCGGCCGGCGCTCTGCCGCTCCGCCACCACCACCAGCCCCTCCGGCTCGCCGGCCCGCGCGGCCTCGACCGCGTCGGCGTTGGTGGAGCCGGTCTCCGCGCGCAGCTCCAGCCGGCGCCACGGCCCGTGCGGGGCGACGAGCGCGCGCCGCAGCCGGGCCGCCGACAGCGGCGGGCGGTCCAGATTGGTGTACGGCGAGCTGGGCATCCCGCCAGCCTACGGCCCGCGCAGCGGGCGGTCGCCCGGAAGGCGGTGAGGCGCACTGCACAGCCGCGCCCACCTGAACCATCGTTATATTCCCTGGGTGACTACCGAGACCGGGATCAACATCCACACCACCGCCGGCAAGCTGGCGGACCTGGAACGCCGGGTCGACGAGGCGGTGCACGCCGGATCGGCGCGCGCGGTCGAGAAGCAGCACGCGCGGGGCAAGAAGACCGCCCGGGAGCGGATCGAGATGCTGCTCGACGAGGGCTCCTTCGTCGAGCTGGACGAGTTCGCCCGGCACCGCTCCACCAACTTCGGGCTGGAGAAGACCCGGCCGTACGGCGACGGTGTGGTGACCGGCTACGGCACCGTGGACGGCCGGCAGGTCTGCGTCTTCGCCCAGGACTTCACGGTCTTCGGCGGCTCCCTCGGCGAGGTCTTCGGCGAGAAGATCGTCAAGGTGATGGACCTGGCCATGAAGATCGGCTGCCCGGTCGTCGGGATCAACGACTCCGGCGGCGCGCGGATCCAGGAGGGCGTCGCCTCGCTCGGTCTCTACGGCGAGATCTTCTTCCGCAACGTCCGGGCCAGCGGCGTCATCCCGCAGATCTCCCTGATCATGGGCCCGTGCGCCGGCGGCGCGGTCTACTCGCCGGCAGTCACCGACTTCACCGTGATGGTCGACCAGACCTCCCACATGTTCATCACCGGGCCCGACGTGATCAAGACGGTCACCGGCGAAGACGTCGGGATGGAGGAGCTGGGCGGCGCCCGGACCCACAACGCCCGCAGCGGCAACGCGCACTACCTCGGCACCGACGAGGAGGACGCGATCGAGTACGTCAAGGCGCTGCTGTCGTACCTGCCGTCGAACAACCTGGACGAGCCGCCGGTCTTCGAGTCCCCGGCCGACCTCGACGTCACCGACTCCGACCGGGAGCTGGACACGCTGATCCCGGACTCGGCCAACCAGCCGTACGACATGCACCGGGTCCTCGAGCACGTCCTCGACGACGGCGAGTTCCTGGAGGTCCAGCCCCTCTACGCGCAGAACATCGTGGTCGGCTTCGGTCGGGTCGAGGGACGCCCGGTCGGCGTGGTCGCCAACCAGCCGATGCAGTTCGCCGGCACGCTGGACATCGCCGCGTCGGAGAAGGCCGCCCGGTTCGTGCGGACCTGCGACGCGTTCAACATCCCGGTACTGACCTTCGTGGACGTGCCCGGCTTCCTCCCCGGCACCGGGCAGGAGTGGGACGGCATCATCCGCCGCGGCGCAAAGCTCATCTACGCGTACGCCGAGGCCACCGTCCCGAAGGTCACCGTGATCACCCGCAAGGCGTACGGCGGCGCGTACGACGTCATGGGCTCCAAGCACCTCGGCGCCGACCTGAACTTCGCCTGGCCCACCGCGCAGATCGCGGTGATGGGCGCGCAGGGCGCGGTGAACATCCTCTACCGGCAGGACCTGGCGAAGGCCGACGACCCGGCGGCCGTCCGGGCCGAGAAGATCGCCGAGTACGAGGACACCCTGGCCAACCCGTACATCGCGGCAGAACGCGGGTACGTCGACAGCGTGATCCCGCCGCACGAGACCCGGACCCAGATCGTCCGGGCCCTGCGGGTGCTCCGGACCAAGCGCGAGACCCTGCCCCCCAAGAAGCACGGCAACATCCCGCTCTGACGCTCCGCCTGGTCCGCGCGACTTCGGGAAAGTCAGCTCCCACCCGCTTGGGCACGGGGTTTCCCCGGAGTCGCGCGGATCTTGAGGTGGTCAGCAGCGGGGGTTGGCGGCGGCGCACATCCGGTCCGCGGCGACCCCGGCCAGGCGGCGCAGCTCGGATTCGGCGCCGGCACCGCCAACCCTGATGACCGAGATCAGGTCGCCGACCCGGACGACTGCGGTGCTGTCGGGCTCGGGCACCTCGCCCAGCGGCTTTCCGGTGTCCAGGTTCCGGGCCTGGGTCACCGTGTGCCGCAGCAGCACCGATTCGTCGCCGGCGAAGTTCCGGTCGACCTCCTCCCAGGAGTGCACGGCCTGCGCGCTGATCGTCTTTCCCTGCCACAGGATCGGACCGCTGGACCGCCACTGGCGGCAGGGCGCGAGCACCTCGGCCATCTCGGCGAAGATCCGTTGGGCCACGTCCGGCGCGACGCGGTAGACGTCCTGGTTGAGCAGGACGTCACTCGGTGGCTGCTCGGCCTCGCCCGGCCGGTTCCGCAGCAGGGTCAGCGAGCGGGAGTAGCGGGACGGCTCCCAGTCGGCCGGCTGCCCCTGCAGCTTGCGGCAGTACAGCAGCATCGCATCCAGCTGAACCCCCTCGCCGAGACCCGCCTCGGTCAACGGGGCCTCGGTCTTCGCCTTGACGTCGGTGGGTTGCAGCAGCACGTCCAGCGGGACCTCGGCGGCGGGCGAGGCCATCGGCGAACGCCGTGGTGGGGTCGGTTCGGGCTCTCCGGTCGCCGGTGGAGCGGACCACGGACCGGACGCGGGCGGCGGCCCGGCAACGATGGACGGCGGCTCGGCCGGGTCGGGGCGGGCCGCCACCACGACCGCGGCGGCCGAGGCGACCGTGAGCACGGCCAGGGCCGCCACCGCCGTACGCCGGCTGCGGCGCCGGGCCCGGGCCCGGATCTCGATCGGCTCGGGCCAGCGGACGTCCCCCAACTCGCGCTGCACCAGTTCGACGAATGCCAGGTCGTCGTCACGCATCGGCGGCCTCCTCCACATCCACGACGGCGAGCAGCCCGGCGAGCGCGGCGCGCCCCCGGGAGAGTCGCGCCTTCACCGTGCCGACCGGAGCCGCCGTCTCCCGGGCGACCTCGGCGACCGGCATGCCGAGCAGGTAGTAGAGCGCGATGGCCGTGCGCTGCTCCTCGGGCAGCTGACGCAGCGCGGCCACCACCTCGACAGTGTCGGCGCTGGGCGGCGCGACGCTCTCCTCCGCCCCGTGCCGCAGGTACGCCCGGGCGCGGCTGCGCAGGCTGCGCCACCGGCTCACCGCGATCCGGCTGGCCACCACCCGCACCCACGCCTCCGGGTCGTCGTACCCGCTCACCGTCGACCAGCGCTGCCAGGCCCGGATGTACGCCTCCTGCACGGCATCCTGGGCCTCGGCAAGGTTGCCGGTGAGCACGTAGACGAAGCCGAGCAGCCGTTGCCGGCTGCCGCGGTAGAACTCGTCGAACCCGTCGACGTCCGGCACGCTGCTACCTCCCCCGTGGCGGTCGCAGGTGAGACGCCTGGGATCGGCGGTGCGGTTGCCCGGTCAGCCGACCATTTTCTCCAGCTCGGTGAGCGGGAAGCCGCCGGCCGGGATGCGCTCGCGGGCGGCCCGGCGGACTGCGGCCTGGGCCGCCGCGTTCGCCGGGGTCGGCACGCCGTGCAGCCGGCCGAGCAGCACGATCTCCCCATTGAGCTGGTCGGCCTCGGCCGAGCCCGCGCCCCGGGCCAGGCTCTGCCAGGTGGAGCCGCCGGCCCGCTCCGCACCGTCGACGGGCCGGTGCCGCACCCGGTCGCCCCGCTCCGCGGCCTCCTCCGCCGGGGTGGTGTGCGCGATGCCGGCGGCGGCGAGCGTGGCCTCGCCCTCGGCGCGTACCCGGGCGGCGAGCGGCTCGGGGATGTCCGAGCCGAGCAGCGCCTGGAGGCCGTTGCCGAGGTTGCCGAGCAGCTTGCCGTACTTCCAGCGCATCACGTCGTCACGAACCGGCGCGACGAACCCGGCAGCGGCCAGGTCGGCGGCCACCGCCCGGCTGGTGTCGTCCGATCCGGACGGGTATCGGCCCAGGTGCAGCATCCCCGGGTGCGGGTGCCCGTTGGCGACCACCACACCTGGTTCCAGGTGGGTGGCGGGCAGCCAGACGCAGACCGGGTGCACCCGGGCGAAGAGGCGCAGGGCGGCCCGCTCGTTGGCGACGCCGTTCTGGGCGAGGACGATCGGCAGCCGTTCTCCCGCCGTGCCGCCGCCCTCGACCGGGGTGTCCACCCAGGTCGCCAGCGCCGCCTCGGTGTCCTGCGACTTGACCGTGAGCACCAGCACGGTGTCGGCCGGCAGCGGCCGATCGGCCGGCCCGGCCACGGCGGGCAGCCGGCTGGTCACCGTACCGTCCGGCGTCCGCAGGACCAGCCCCCGCTCCCGGATCGCGTCCAGGTGCGCGCCGCGGGCCACCAGCGTCACGTCGCGGCCGGCCTCGCCCAGCCGTACGCCGATGGTGCCGCCGACCGCGCCCGCTCCGATGATCACGTATCGCACGGTCTGATTCTGCCTCCCGGGTCACCCTGCCGTGGCGAGGTGGGCCAGCCAGCGCTGGCCGGTGTCCGCGCCGTCGACGTCCCGCCGTCGCGTGGCCAACGGCCCGGCGTCGCTACCGGGTGACGCCCGCGTCGGTGAGGATCGGACCGGCGAGCAGCAGCGCGCCGCCGACCAGGACGGCCAGGTTGACCAGGGCGAAGACCGTCACCCAGAACAGCGCCGGGAACGGGGTGAGCCGGGCGAGCTGGTCGGCGTCGGACTCGGGCATCCGCCCCCGGCTGCGCAGCCGTTGCAGCTCGACCACCGGTCGTACGCCGCCGAGGAGCAGGAACCAGACCGACGCCCAGGCGAAGGCCGCCTGCACCTGCGGCGACGCGTACCAGGACACCGCCAGCACCACTCCGCCGGTGGCCAGCAGCGACAGCACGCCGAAGACGTTGCGGATCATCACCAGCATGGCCAGCAGCAGCACCACCGCGACCCAGAGCAGCAGGGTGATCCGGTTGCCGGCGAGCAGCCACGCCCCGGCGAGGCCGACCAGCGACGGGGCGACGTACCCGGAGAGCAGGGTGAAGATCATGCCCGGCCCGGTGGGGCGGCCGGCGGAGAGGGTGAGGCCGGAGGTGTCCGAGTGCAGCCGGATGCCGCGCAGCTTCCGACCGGTCAGCAGCGCGGTCAGCGCGTGGCCGCCCTCGTGCGCGATGGTCACCGCGTTGCGGGCGATCCGCCAGGGCACCCGGGTGGCGACCACCGCCAGCGCGACGGCGGCGGTGACCAGCACGAGCAGGGGCGGCGGGTCGGGCTGCGCGCTCAACAGCTTGTCCCAGAGGGTGGTGAGGCCGTCGATGAGGGGCATGGGCGGGCAGCCTACCGGCCCGAGCTGTGCCGGTCGGCGGGCGCGGCCTCGTATCGTGTGAGACTGACCGGGTGGCGAACGGAACGGGAGGCGAACGCGGTGAGCGCGGCCCCCCTTGAGCCCTTTGACCAGCATGTCGGCCTCTGGACGGAGGCCGACTACTTCGCCATGGGCGAGAGCCGTAACCGGATCGAACTGCTCGACGGGAGCCTGATCGTAAGCCCTGCCCCGAGCAAGCGGCACCAGACCGTTTCGCGTCGCCTCGCCAACTCGGCTGAGTCGGCGGTCGCGCCGGACGGGCTGTTGGTCTTCGAGGCCGTGAATGTCCGGCTCAGGGCCGATCGGATCGTCATTCCGGACCTCGTCGTGGCGGACACCGACGACGAGGGCACGGTCGTCGAGGCAGGCGAGGTCAGGCTGGCCTGCGAGATCGTCTCGCCCGGGAACGCCGCCGCCGACCGCCTGGTCAAGATGCAGCTCTACGCCATCGCCCGGATTCCCTGGTACCTGCTCGTGGAGCAGGACGGCGAGAGCCACGCGCTGCGGCTGTACCGGCTCGACAACGGCCACTACGTGGAGGACCAGGTGGCCAAGGTTGGCGAGACGCTCGCGCTCACCGAGCCGTTCCGCTGGGCACTGGACCCTGCCACACTGCGCTGACCGGCCCTGACCGGCCAGCGAAGCGATGATGACCGTCAATGAAAATTTCTTTAAGTCCCCTTGCGATGCCAGGCACTTACCTCCAAGTATGGATATAAGTCAACGTCCATCTCTGGAGGGATCAATGGCTCGTAGCAGGCTCTCCGTACGCCGGTTGCTCGCCGCCGGCCTCACCGTCGCCGCCACCGCGATGGCGGCCCTCGTCGCCACCGCCGGACCGGCAACGGCCGCCACCACCCCCGGCATCGACGTCTCGAACTACCAAGGCAGCATCAACTGGACCAGTGTCCGGAACGCCGGCATCCAGTTCGCCTTCATCAAGGCCACCGAGGGCACCACCTACAAGGACCCGAGGTTCGGCGCCAACTACGTCGGCGCGTACAACGCGGGCGTGATCCGCGGGGCGTACCACTTCGCCCGGCCTAACATCTCCTCCGGGGCCACCCAGGCCAACTTCCTGGCCAGCAACGGCGGCGCCTGGTCGGCTGACAGCCGCACCCTGCCCGCCGCGCTCGACATGGAGGCCAACCCGTACAGCGGCGGCTACTGCTACGGCCTGAGCACCACTGGCATGCGCAACTGGATCCAGGACTTCCTCAACACCTACAAGTCCCGGACCAGCCGGTACGCGGTCATCTACACGACCACGAGCTGGTGGAACCAGTGCACCGGCAGCTGGACGGGACCGTGGGCCAACCACCCGCTCTGGCTGGCCCGCTGGGCGAGCACGCCCGGCACCCTGCCGGCCGGCGCCCCGTTCTGGAGCTTCTGGCAGTACACCAGCACCGGCAGCGTCTCCGGGATCAGCGGCAACGTGGACCGCAACTACTGGAACGGTGACCGGACCCGCCTGATCGCGCTGGCCAACAACACCTGACGGCCCTCACGAACAGGTCGGCGGCAGCGGGACCGGCTGTCACGTGACAGCCCGTCCGGCTGCCGCCGATGTCGTCTGTGGCGCCCGGTCAGGCCCGGCGTCGCGTGCCGGCCGGCACGGGAAGCACATCCCGCCCGGCCAGGGTGGTACGCCGGGCCAGCCGCCAGGTCACCACCCCCGCGACGACGAGAGCCACGACCGCGAGCACCGCGACCGGCGCGGCAAGGCCGGCGCTCACCAGCAGCAGGACGATGTCCCCGAGCGCGACCAGCATCCACAGTGCCAGCCGGGGCCCGGTGTCCCTGTGTCGGTAACCCATGTCGTACCTCCTTCCGTCGTCGCAACTTCCACTACCCCGTACGACGGAAGGCCATGCGAATGAGCCGGCCCTGGAACTTCCCCGGCTCAGCGGTCCGGCTTGAAGTTCTTGGTGATCACGTCCCAGTTGGCCAGGTTGGCCGCCCAGTCCTTCTCCGGCACCTCCCAGCGGAGGGCGTAGCCCCGGTTGCTGGAGGTGGCCACACCCCGGTTGCGGACGTGGTACCGGGTCCCGTTCCGGGTCTCCAACCAGTCCCAGTCGGCACAGGTCACGTAGTAGTCGCAACGAGTGATATCCAGGTACTTGTAGTTGCTGACGTAGTTGTGCCGGGCGGGTTCCTGCTTCTTCCAGTCGGTGTACGCGTCCTTCTTCGGCGAGTCGGTCCACTGCATGAACAGCCGTCGCCCATCAGTGGGGTCGGAGAACGTCACCGAGTTCTTACCGGGGCTGCTCCGCCAACCGGCCGGTAGCGCCACCTGGAAGCCGTTCGGGCCGGTGTAGAAACGCCAGCCGGCGGGCAGGGTGCCGGCGGAGGCCGAGGGAGTCGTCGACGGGGTCGGGCTGGGCGTGGCGCTGCTCGGGGCGGCCGAGGTCGGCCCGGTGCTGGTCGGGGGCGGCAGTGCGGCTGCCGAGGTGGCGGCGCTCGGCTGGCCACCGTCACCGCCGTCGTCACCGCTGTTGAGCAGTGGCACGGCCACCGCGAGGCCGATCAGCAGCACCGCGACCAGTGCACCGATCAGCAGGTTGCGGCGGTTGCGCTCCGGCTTCGTACCCGGGACGACCGCGGCCCGGCCGGTCGACGGCGCCGGACTCACCGGCGCCGCCAGGACCGAGGTCGGATTCTTCGGCGGGGCCGGCGGCTCCGCCCGGTCGTCGGCGACAGGCTCGCCGTCCACCTGCGTCTCGTCGAGGGCCGGATCGGTTCCGTCCACCCGGGTCTCGCCGGCGGCCGGATCCGGTCCGTCCACCCTCGTCTCGTCGAGGGCGGGCCCCGGCGTGGGATCGAGCTTCGCGGTCGGCTCGGCGACCGGCGGGGTCAGCTTCGCGGTGGCCGCCTCCGCGCCGCCGGAAACCTTCGCGGTGGCGGCGGCCGCGCCCGCGGCAGCGGCCGGGCCTAGGTTGGGCTTGCGCGGGGTCGGGGTGGACGACCGTTCGGCGCGGCCGTCGACCGGACGCGGCCCCGGGACCAGCGGCGGGCGCGGCTCGCGCGGACCGTTCGGCCCGGGCCGGCGTACGCCGTCCAGCAGCGAGATGCTCTTCGCGCGCCGCCCGGCAGCCTTGCGGAGCAGGCGCTCCGCCACCTCGGCGGTGATCCGCTCGGCCGGGTCCTTGCGCAGCAGGCCCTGCAGGACCGGCTTGAGCGGCCCGGCGTTCTTCGGCGGCGGCAACGGCTCGGTGGCGAGTGCGGCCAGGGTGGCGATCGCCGACGGCCGGGCGTAGGGCGACTTGCCCTCGACCGCCGCGTAGAGGGTCGCGCCCAGCGACCAGAGGTCGGCCTCCGGCCCCGCGGTGCCGTCCCGCGCCCGCTCCGGCGCGATGTACGCGGGCGAACCGAGCACCATGCCGGTGCGGGTCACGTTCGGGTCCCCGGGGATCGTGGCCAGGCCGAAGTCGGTGAGCACCACCCGGCCATCGTTGCCGAGCAGCACGTTGCCCGGCTTGACGTCGCGGTGCATGATGCCGGCCTTGTGCGCGGCCTTCAGCGCGCCCAGCACCCCGAGGCCGATCTGGACGGCCTTGGCCGTGGACACCGGACCGTCCTCGGCGATGGTGTCCTGCAACGACCTGGACGGCACGTACTCCATGACGATCCACGGGTCGCCGTCGGTGCGCAGCACGTCGAAGATGCGGACCACGTTGATGTTGTTGAGCCGGGCGATCGCCCGCGCCTCCCGCAGCGAGCGTTCCCGCATCTCGCGGCGCTCCTCCGGGGTGAGGCTCGGTGGCGGGACGAGCTCCTTGATGGCCACGTCCCGGTGCAGCACCTCGTCACGCGCCTTCCACACCCGACCCATGCCGCCCTGGCCGAGCGGCGAGATGAGCCGATACCGGTCAGCAACGAGTTGGGGAAGCGCGTCAGACATCGCTGAGACGGTACCCGGCTGCTCCGACGGTCACACCGCCGGCACGCCACTGTGCGGCGAAGGTCAAGTTCTCGACGCGTACCCTTGGGCCATGTCTGCCGATGAGCCGCTGTTCCGGATCGTCCGCGGGGTGCCCACCGCCGAGGAGCTGGCCGCCCTGGTCGGGGCGCTCGTGGTCCGGACCCGGCCGGCCGCCACCCCCGCCCCGGCCGCCGTGTCGCAGTGGACGCGCAGCGCCCGTCCGGCGGGCGCCGCGCTCGTCGCGGGCCCGGGCGCGTGGCGCGCCTCCGGCCTCCCCCGCTGACCCTTCCCGGGGTACGACCACGCGGGCGGGACTGCCAAGATCCGCGGTGAGCCATTAACCTCACTCACGGAGACGGTGCGGTGACAGGCAGGGAGGGTCGATGATCCCCGAGGAGAGCCAGCCAGCGGGTTGGTTGCGTGGCTACGGCGGCATCGAGGCGGACATCCGGCAGATGCGCGAGTTCGCCGACCGTCTCCAGGACGAGGTCGTCCGCAACTACGCCCCACACCTGTCGTACATCGCCGACGACATGAAGGCGGCCGTCCCCAACCCCGCCGACGCCTTCATCGAGCTGGTGCAGTTCCTCCAGGCGCACCACGAGACGCAGACGGCGACCGCCGAAGTGGTCTGGGGCCTGGTGCCCGCCACCGGCCACCTGGCCGGCGCCGCACACCTGATCGCCACCAGGTACTCCGACGCCGACGCGTTCTCGTCCGCCCGGGTCGCGGACGTGCAGGAGGCCCTCGCCCGCTCCGCCGGCGGCGGGAGCCGCCCACTGCCGACGCTCACCGACCCCACGGCCGATGACGACCGGCCGGTGGTGCTGCCGTGATCGAACGGGGCGGCGGGCGCACCTCCGGGCTCACCGACTGGCACCTGATGGACGTGCTCAGCATGTGGGCCTGCCTACAGGACCAGGACACCAGCGGGCAGTGGAAGCAGGTCGCCGGTTGGCGCAAGGTCTGCGACCTCGCCCTGGCCCACCTCGGGCGGTTGCAGGAATACCGTCGCGGCCTCGCCGAGGCATGGCCGCCGGACACCAACGCCGCCGCGCGCGCGTACCTCGGCGAGCTGGACCAGCTCATCGACAAGGTGCAGCGCACCCACGATGCCGCGGCCGCGAACTACGACGCGCTCGCCGCCGCCACCCGCGCCATCGGCAGCACCCGGGCCGAACTCAAGCCGCTCTACGACGAGTACGCGGCCAAGCTCCAGCAGAAGCAGGCGTACGAGGCGACGCTCGCCGACCCGAAGGCCGTAGCCGGCAGCCGCCTGCCACAGCAGCCGCCGGTGACGGACGCGGACCTGGAACGGCTGAACGTGCAGGCGCGGGGGTTGATGACGGGGTTGAGCGACGAACTCCAACAAGCCCAAGTAATGCTCCGCCAACCCCCACCACGTACGTGGCCAAGCATCGATCATTCAGCAGGGCCATCAGAGCCTTCAGCGCAGCCTCCTGTCATCCCCCCGGTGGTGCCTGTGCCAATCGCAGCCTCCAGCACTGCAGGTCGCGTTAACCCGCGAACGTCGGGAGGGCAGCCCGTATCTACTCCTGTCGCACCCGGCATCGGTCCCATCCTTGGCGGGGCAGGAGCAGGGCTAGCACCGGCTAACCCAGGCGCAGCCCCTCTCATACCGTCAACATCGCCGTCTCAGCCAAGCGTCGGCGCCCCACCATCCCCTCCAACGTTCCCAGGTTCCCCAGGCCGCCCGACGTCGCCAAGCCAGTTCCGCGAACTGAGTGGGCCCATGAGCCGGCCAACTGCAGAAAGCGCGAAGGGTCTCACCTCTGCCAGCCCGGTTAAGGGCCTACCGCCTGGTGGACTGATCGGCGGCGCGCTTGGGAACAGCCTTGGCCACCCAGGAGCGGCTGTACCTCCGCGTCGTACAAATCCGGTTGGCGGAGTCATCGGTGGCGGCGGCGCAGGGACCGCGCCGTCAGGTGCCGCTGGTTCCCGCCCAGGCGCGGGGAGAGCTTCGCAACTTGCGGGACCGCATGGCATCACTCCCATCGGGGGATCGCCCGGCTCAGTTAATCCGGGAGGTGTTGGCACCCCCTCTCGTTTGCCGCAGGGATCTCGCGGGGACGGTTGCCCTCGACCATGGGATCCGGATAATCCATGGGAGACCGACAAAGGGGTACCGCCTGTCGTCAATCCACCGGATGACAAGGGCCCCATCGATCCCGGTCCGGCCATGGGGTTTGATAGGTGAAGGGCCCTAGAACTCAAGACGCCGCCATATCAGCTATATGTGCAATAGCGCTTACCTCGACGCCGCCCGCCTTCGCGACTCCCTCATCGCCTGGCACTGCAACGGTTCGACAAAATCAATGGCATCTGGGACTGGCACTTCTGATGCGACAGCGATCGTTGCTGGGGCCGCTGCGCTCATCCGGTCCAAGTACCCCAACCTCCCCGCTGAGGAGGTCGCGCACCGGCTGACCGCCACCGCGATCGACAAGGGGCCGCCCGGCCGGGACGACGAGTACGGCTACGGCGTCATCGACCTGGTCGCGGCGCTCACGGCGGACGTACCTCCGCTGGGTTTCGGGTCGACGGCGGCGACCGCGCCCGTGCCGACCAGGGCGGCGCCGGAGGATGAGGGCGGGGACGGCGGTGCGACCGCGCGTGGCCTGGCGACGCTGGGCGTCCTGCTGGCGGCGGGCGGTGGCTATCTGGTGTGGCGGCGGCGTCGACGTGCCGACGACCCGCCGCCGCGGATCAGCCGGTAGCGTCGCTCACGTGTCGACCTCCATGCCGCTGCGCCTCGTACTCGCCTCGCAGAGCCCCGCCCGCCGCAAGCTGCTCCAGGCTGCCGGGATCGAACCCGACGTGCTGGTCAGCGGCGTCGACGAGTCACAGGTGGTCAGCGACCGGGCGGAGGAGTTGTGCCTGGAGTTGGCCCGGCTGAAGGCGCAGGCGGTGCGGGGTCGGCTGCGCGTCACGCCGGATGAGCGGACGCTGGTGCTCGGCTGCGACTCGGTGCTGGCGTTCGACGGGGAGATTCTGGGCAAGCCGGCGGACGCGGCGGACGCCACCCGCCGCTGGGAGCGGATGCGCGGGCGTAGCGGGGTGCTGCACACCGGGCACTGCCTGATCGACGTGCGCAACGAGTCGCGGGCGGAGGCGGTCGCGTCGACCACGGTGTATTTCGCGGACATCAGCGACGAGGAGATCGCCGCGTACGTGGCGACGGGCGAGCCGCTGGCGGTGGCCGGGGCGTTCACCATCGACGGGCTGGGCGGCGCGTTCCTGACCGGCATCGAGGGCGACCCGGGCACGGTGGTGGGGTTGAGCCTGCCGCTGCTGCGCAGTCTGCTCGGCGAACTGGAGCTGAGTGTCACCGACCTGTGGACGAAGGTCGCGCCTGGCGGCCAGGAGATCGAGCATCTCGGTTAACGTCCGGTCATGACCACCAAACCGCTGCCGCTCACTCCGGAACTGCACGCGTACCTCGTCGCGCACGGGTCGACGCCGGACGAGATCGTCCGTGAACTGACAGAGGAGACCCGGGCTGCCCTGCCGGAGCAGGCCGGCATGCAGGTCGCGCCGGAGCAGGCCGCGTTCCTGACCTTCCTGACCCGACTGCTCGACGTGCGGCGGGCCGTGGAGGTGGGCACGTTCACCGGGCTGTCCGCGCTGGCGATCGCCCGCGGGCTCGCCGATGGCGGCCGGCTGACCTGCTTCGACATCTCCGAGGAGTACACCGGCATCGCCCGGCGGTACTGGGCGCGGGCCGGTGTGCAGGACCGGATCGACCTGCGGATCGGCCCGGCCGCGGACCGGCTGCGGGAGTTGCCCCAGGAGCGGCATCTCGACCTCGCGTTCATCGACGCGGACAAGGTCGGCTACCCGGTGTACTGGGACGAGTTGGTGCCCCGGATGCGGCCGGGCGGGGTCATCGCGGTGGACAACACCCTGCGTGGTGGCCGGGTGCTCGCCCCGGAGAATGCCGACGACCGGGCCATCGCCGCGTTCAACGACGAGATTCTGGCCGATGTCCGCGTCGAGGTGGTCATGCTGCCCATCGCCGACGGCGTCAGCCTCGCCCGCGTGCGCTGAGACGCGACCCGCCGGATCGCCGAGCTGGCGGTGTCCCGACCCACCGGAAACCGCCACCTCGGCGAACTGGACGGCTCCTGTGGTGCATCGCCCCGCGATACCGCCACCTCGGCGACGTGGGCCGGCGCACGCGAGGTCGGCGAAGTCGCGGTGTCCGCCGGCTCGCGATACCGCCATATCGGCGACCTGGGCCGGCAGCAGCGAGGGCGCCGGCGACGGGGGCCGACGCCGACGAGGGGCGGTCAGGCGGCGAGCGGCTGGGGGGTGGCGGCCGGGGCGCGCAGCGCCCGGCCGAGCCGCAGGGTGAGCAGCACGGCGGCGGCGATGAAGCCGGGCAGCAGCAGGAAGGCCAGGTGCGGTCCGATGCCGTCGGCCACCCAGCCGAGGGCGACGGGCGCGATCCCGAAGCCCACCCCCATCGAGTACGACGACCAGCCGGCCGCCTTGTCCGCGCCCGGCCCGGCGGCGGCGAGGGCGATGGAGAGCGCCAGCGGGTAGTGCAGGGCGTTGCCCAGCCCGAGCACGACCAGGCCGGTGACCGCCAGCCAGCCCACCGGGGCGGACCAGAAGACGAGGAACCCGACCAGGGAGATGGTCAGCGCGGCGAGCAGCAGCGGCACCGGCGGCCAGCGCAGCGCGAACCGGCCGCCGACCACCCGGCCGACGAACATCCCGCAGACGATCGCGGCGACGGCCGCCGAGGCGCCGCCGGCGCCGAGCCCGGCGTGGGTACGGAGCACGTCGGCGGTCCAGAGCGACAGGCACACCTCGATCGAGCCGGTGACCGACATGAGCACCCAGGCGATCCAGTACGCCCGGGGCAGCCGGTGCGCCGCCCGGTCACCGGCACGCTCGTCCAGTGCGGCGGGAGCCGGGGCGACCAGCGCAGGATCGGCCGCCGAGGAGGGCACGACCGCGTCGGCGGCGGCCGGGGCGGTCACGCCGACCGGGTCGGCGGCAGCCGCGGCAGCGGGGTCGCCCTTCGGCAGGCGTACCCGGAAGGTCAGGGCGGCGAGGGCGACCAGCGCGATCAGCCCGACCTCGACGGCCAGCACCGGCCGCCAGCCCAGACCGGCGTTGACGGTGGCGCCGATGACCAGCGGGGCGAGGACGCCCATGCCGGCGCCGACGGCGTTGGCCTCGGTGAGCGCGGCGGGCGCGGCCGGCCCGTGGTGGGCGGTGAGCAGCACGCTGACCCCGCTGATCACCATCATGCCGAAGGTCGCGATCACCGCGACGGCGGCGAGGGTGGCGGGCAGTGGGCGCAGCAGCCCGAGGGCGGTGACGCCGACGGCCACGCCGGCGAGGCCGAGCCAGGTGGCCGGGCCGCGGCCGAGGCGGCGGGCGGCCGGTGCGAAGAGGGCCCCGCCGAGGATCGCGCCGACGGCGATGCCGGTGCTGTGCAGGCCGGCGACGGCGGCGCTGGTTCCCTGTTCGTCGCGGAGCAGCGGTACGACCGGGCCGAAGCCGTAGAGGAAGAAGCCCCAGAGCCCCAGCTGGGCATAGGTCAACCAGGTCGTCTTGTCACGGCTGAGGTGGGGCACTGGCCTTAGCACTGGCCTTACGCTACGCGCGTCGGGCCGGCGCCCCACCTCTGGTGAGAGGCAGCTCTCGTCGGGTCAGCGGACGCTGCGGGCGAACTGGCGCGCGGCCCAGACCACCCCGGCGACGGCGAGCACCGCGATGATCGTCAGCCCCTGCCAGACCTTGTCGTTGCTCAGGTCACCGGCGAAGAGCGCACGGACCCCGTCGACCGCCCAGGAGAACGGGTTCCAGTTGGCGATGCCCTGGAGCCAGCCGGGGGCCAGGGCGAGCGGCAGCAGGATGCCGGAGAGCAGCAGCACCGGCTGGGCGACGGTGTTCATCAGCGGGGCGAGCGCGTCCTCGCTCTTGACCTTGAGCGCGACGCCGTAGGAGACGGCCGAGGTCATCAGCGCGATCAGGGCCAGCATCAGGTACGCCAGCAGCAGGTAGCCGATGAAGACGCGCAGGTCGAACAGGAGCGCCAGCAGCGTGATGATGATCGCCTGCGCGATCAGCGAGACCACGTCCCGCAGCGAACGGCCGAGCAGCAGGGCGAGCCGGCTGACCGGGGTGACCCGGGACCGTTCGATGACCCCGGCGCGCAGCTCGGCGATCAGGCCGAAGCCCTGGAACAGGCCGCCGAAGATGGCCAGCAGCACCAGCAGGCCGGGGACGAAGATCTTGTACGCCGCGGCCTGGGTCGGCGCGTTCAGCGCCGCCTTGAGCAGCGGGGCGAAGAGCAGCAGGTACATCACCGGCTGGAAGACGCCGACGAAGAGCCAGACCGGGTTGCGGAGCAGCAGCTGGAACTGGCGCTGGAAGATCAGCCAGGTGTCGCGGGCGAATTTCATGACAGCTTCTCCGGTTGGTCAGGACTCGCGCAGCGAGCGGCCGGTCTTGGTGAGGAAGACGTCGTCGAGGCTGGGGCGGTGCAGCTCGATGGAGCGCAGGTCCAGTCCGGCGCCGTCGAGGCGGCGCAGCACCTGCGGGATGGCGGTGGCCCCCTCGTCGACGTAGAGACGCAGGCCACCCTCGTCGACGGTCTCCAGCTTGTTGACGTACGCCTCGGTGTCGAGCAGTTCGGCGGCGCGCGGGGTGGCCGCGGCGTCGAGGCCGACGAGCACCACCTCGCCGGAGATCTCCCGCTTCAGCTCGGCCGGGGTGCCCTCGGCGACCACCTCACCGTGGTCCATGATCGCGATCCGGTCGCAGAGCGCGTCCGCCTCGTCGAGGTAGTGCGTGGTGATGAAGACCGTCATCCCCTCGGCGCGCAGCCGGCGGATCTCGTCCCACATGTGCGCCCGGCTCTGCGGGTCCAGGCCGGTGGTCGGCTCGTCCAGGAAGACGATCTTCGGCTCGTGGATGATGCCGAGCGCGATCTCGACCCGCCGGCGCTGGCCGCCGGAGTAGGTCTTGCACTTGCGGTCCGCGTAGTCGCTGAGCTGGAAGGCGTCCAGGGCGCGGGCGGCGCGGCGGTGCGCCTCGGCCTTGGAGATGCCGTAGAGCCGGGCATGCAGCACCAGCTCCTCGCGGGCGGTGGACTCGTCCCAGGTGCTGCCGCCCTGGGCCACGTAGCCGATCCGGCGGCGCACCTCGGCCGGATCCTTGCGCAGGTCCGCCCCGGCGATGGTGGCCTCGCCACCGTCGGGCTCGATGAGCGTGGCGAGCATCCGCAGCGTGGTGGTCTTGCCGGCGCCGTTCGGGCCGAGGAAGCCGAAGATCTCCCCCTCGGCGACGTCGAGGTTGACGCCCCGAACCGCGTCCACGGTCTTCGTCTCGCGACCCGCGCGGGAGCGGAACGACTTCCGCAGCCCCCTGGTCTCGATCATCTCTGCTCCTGGTCGTCCGGGCCGGACGTGACCGGCCACCGATCGTCCACAGGGAGGACACACCACTCCCCGCGGTTCACGCCGACACTAACGCGATATAGCTCGCGTGGTCAACGTTGATTATTTCGCGTCGTCGTCCCGAGGTGCCGCCCGGTCCTTCCACTCGGACCACTCCGCAGCCTGCTCAATGGAAGCGGGCAGGTACGACACTCCTGACTCGATCCGCTCGGCGATCCGCGCGCACCAGGCCATGTCGGCCTCGGCCCGGGCCAGCCACAGCTCGAACATCCAGCCGACGTGCACCGGCTTCGAGTTGCGCACCCAGTCCGACTCCAGCGAGGCACGCATCGACTCGATGCCGGCCCGGATCAGGTTCGCCCGGTTCCGCAGCGCCGCCGCCGCCTCGTCCCGCGGCATGGCCGGCAGGAAGGAGAAGGCCGCCACGAACGGATCCGGCACCTCGTGGAGCTGCCACCACTGCGCGCGCAGCAGGCTCTCGAACTCGTCCACCCCCTTGGCCGTCACCTCGTACGTGGTGCGGGCCGGACGAGCGCCGACCTGCTCGGTCGACACCGCGCGCAGCAGCCCCTCGTCGGCGAGTTTGCGCAGCGCGTGATAGATCGACCCCGGTTGCACGTTGGCCCACTTGTCCGCGCTCCAGCTCAGCAGCTCACGGCGTACGTCGTAGCCGTGCACCGGCTGCATCCACCTGACCAGACCCAGAATCATCATCCGCGTTGCCGACACCGGACAAGCGTAATAAGCAAATTTGACTAAGGGGCGGTGCGACAGTGCCGCATCCCACACTGAGCGATCGTTAGGGCCGCCAGGCCGGCCGATAAACTCCCGGCATCGACCTCCGGGGAGGAGCCACCAAGGTGCGCAAGGTACTCATCGCCAACCGCGGCGAGATCGCCGTACGCGTCATCCGCGCCTGCCGCGACGCCGGTCTGCGGAGCGTCGCCGTCTACGCGGACTCCGACCGGGACGCCCTGCACGCCACCCTCGCCGACGAGGCGTACGCCCTGGGCGGCGACACCGCGGCGGACAGCTACCTGCGCATCGACAAGCTGATCGACGTGGCGGCCCAGTCCGGCGCCGACGCGGTGCACCCCGGCTACGGCTTCCTCTCGGAGAACGCCGACTTCGCCCAGGCCGTCATCGACGCCGGGCTGACCTGGATCGGGCCGACCCCGCAGGCGATCCGCGACCTCGGTGACAAGGTGACTGCCCGGCACATCGCCCAGCGCGCCGGGGCGCCCCTGGTCCCCGGCACCCCGGACCCGGTCGGCAGCGCCGACGAGGTGATGGCCTTCGCCGTCGACCACGGCCTGCCGGTCGCCATCAAGGCGGCCTTCGGCGGCGGCGGGCGCGGCCTCAAGGTGGCCCGCACCATGGAGGAGATCCCGCACCTGTTCGAGTCGGCCACCCGCGAGGCGGTCGCCGCGTTCGGCCGGGGCGAGTGCTTCGTCGAGCGATACCTGGACCAGCCCCGCCACGTCGAGGCGCAGGTCCTCGCCGACCAGCACGGCAACGTGATCGTGGTGGGCACGCGTGACTGCTCGCTGCAGCGCCGGCACCAGAAGCTGGTCGAGGAGGCCCCCGCGCCGTTCCTCACCGAGGCGCAGCGCACCCAGATCCACGCCAGCGCCAAGGCGATCTGCCGGGAGGCCGGCTACCACGGCGCCGGCACGGTGGAATACCTGGTCGGCACCGACGGCACCATCTCCTTCCTGGAGGTCAACACCCGGCTCCAGGTCGAGCACCCGGTCACCGAGGAGACCGCCGGCATCGACCTGGTCCGCGAGCAGTTCCGCATCGCCGACGGCGAGAAGCTGCGCTTCACCGAGGACCCGACCCCGCGCGGGCACTCGATCGAGTTCCGGATCAACGGCGAGGACCCGGGCCGCAACTTCCTGCCCGCCCCGGGCACCATCACTGCGCTGCGGCTGCCGACCGGTCCGGGCGTCCGGGTGGACACCGGCATCTCGGCCGGCGACGTGATCGGCGGCAACTTCGACTCGCTGCTCGCCAAGGTGATCATCACGGGCGAGACGCGTACCGAGGCGCTGGAGCGGGCCCGCCGGGCGCTGGACGAGATGGTGGTCGAGGGCATGGCCACCGCGCTGCCCTTCCACCGCCTGGTGGTCCGGGACGCGGCGTTCACCGCCGAGCCGTTCACCGTCCACACCCGGTGGATCGAGACCGAGTTCGACAACACCGTGCCGGCCTTCACCGCGCCCGCCGGCACCGTCGAGGGCCCGACCGAGCGCGAGACCGTCGTGGTCGAGGTGGGTGGCAAGCGGCTGGAGGTCAGCCTCCCCGCCGGCCTCGGCGCGGGTACGGCCGCCGCCGCGCCCGCCGCCAAGAAGCCGGCCCGCCGGGGCGGTGGCGCCAAGGCCGGCGCGGCGGTCAGCGGCGACACCCTCACCTCCCCCATGCAGGGCACCATCGTCAAGATCGCCGTCGCGGACGGGGACACCGTTGCCGAGGGCGACCTGGTCGTCGTGCTGGAGGCGATGAAGATGGAGCAGCCGCTGCACGCCCACAAGGCGGGCACGGTCAGCGGCCTCGCCGCCGAGGTGGGCGCGGTCATCACCGCCGGCGCCCCGATCTGCACCATCGCCTGAGCGGCAGGAGGGGCGCCCTCAGCGCGTGGCCCCTCCTCATCGCGCAGCCCGGCCGGCTCAGCGGAGCGCGACGGCCGCCTCCGCGCGGACCGCGTCGGTCAGCGCGCCGAGCACGCGTGACTCCAGCCGCCAGTGCTGCCAGTACAGCGGCACGTCGACGTGCCGTCCCGGGTCGAGGTCGACGCAGGCGCCGTCGGCCAGGTCCGCCTCGGCCAACCGCTCCGGGACCAGCCCCCAGGCGAGGCCGCGCCGGATCGTCTCGCTGAACGCGGGCACCGAGGGCACGTGGTGCACCGGCGGGTCGAGCTCCCGGCCGGTCACCGACCGCAGGAAGCGGTGCTGGACCTGGTCCTTGCGGTCGAAGACGAGCATCGGCGCCGTGGCCAACGCCTCGGCTGTCAGCCCGTCGGGGAACCAGCGGGCGACCAGCGCCGGGGCGGCGAGCGCCCGGTAGCGCATCGCGCCGAGCGGGCGTACCCGGCAGCCCTGGACCGGCTCCCGCTGGGCGGTCACCGCCGCCAGCACCGCACCGTCGCGCAGCAGCTCGGCGGTGTGGTCCTGGTCGTCCTGGCGTACGTCGAAGCAGACGGCCAGCTCGGCCGGCACCCGGGCCAGCGCGGGCACGAACCAGGTGGCCAGCGAGTCGGCGTTGACCACCACCGGGACCCGGATGGGCCCGGCCGTTCCGTCCACCGCCCCGCACGCCTCGGCGAGCGCCTCCCGTTCGAGCAGGGTCAACTGAACGGCCAGCCGGAGCAGCGGTTGGCCCGCGCCGGTCGCCTGACAGGGGCGGCTGCGCCGGACCAGCACCTGCCCGACGACCTCCTCCAGCGCGCGGATCCGCTGGCTCACCGCCGACGGGGTGACGTGCAGGACGCGCGCCGCGCCCTCGAAGCTGCCCTCGCCGACCACCGCGGCCAGGGTGCGGAGTTGGGCGGTGTCGAGTCCTTCCATAAGACAAGCTTACGAAGCATCAGAAAGATTAGTTGGACTGCACAGGCACCGTTCTCTAGCGTCGGACCCGTGCCTGACCTGCTCCCCTCCGCCGCCGCCGGGTTCTCCGTCTCACTCGCGCTGATCGTCGCCATCGGCGCGCAGAACGCCTTCGTGCTCCGTCAGGGGCTACGCCGGGAGCACGTGCTTCCCGTGGTGGTCGCCTGCGCCGCCTCGGACGCTCTGCTCATCGCGGCGGGCATCGCCGGTCTCGGCACGGCCGTGGCGGACCGGCCGGGCCTGCTGACCGCCATCCGCTGGACCGGGGCCGCCTTCCTGCTCGGGTACGCCGTGCTCGCCGCCCGCCGGGCGCTGCGCCCCGGCACCCTCACCCCCACTGATCGCCCGCCGGCCACCCTTCGGGCGACCGTGCTGGCCTGCCTCGCCTTCACCTACCTCAACCCGCACGTCTACCTCGACACCGTGCTGCTCCTCGGCGGCGTGGCCCAGCAGTACGAGCAGCGCTGGGCGTTCGGCGGCGGCGCGGCGCTGGCCAGCGTGGTCTGGTTCACCGCGCTCGGCGGCGCGGCGCACCGACTGGCGCCGCTGCTCGCGCGTACCGCCGCCTGGCGGGTGCTGGACGGCGCGGTCGCCGTCGTGATGACCGTGATCGCCGCGGCGCTGCTGCTCGGCTGACCCCGCCACCCGGCCGACCGGGGGTGTTTTCCGTGACCATCGCGAGCACGGACGGGTGCTGGCGGGAATGATGTTCCGGTGCGGTTCCTTCATGGCGCGGTCCCCGCGCACGACCTGACCTACAACGACGTCTTCATGGCGCCCAACCGTTCCGAGGTGGGTTCCCGGCTGGACGTCGACCTGGCCACGGCCGACGGCACCGGCACCACCATTCCGCTGGTGGTGGCGAACATGACGGCGGTCGCCGGCCGGCGGATGGCCGAGACGGTGGCCCGGCGCGGCGCCATCGCGGTGATCCCCCAGGACATCCCGATCGAGGTGGTGGCCAACGTCATCGCCTGGGTCAAGCAACGGCACCTGGTGCACGACACGGCGATCACCCTCGGCCCCACCGAGACCGTCGGCGACGCGATCCACCTGCTGCCGAAGCGCGCACACGGCGCGGTGATCGTGGTCGACGAGGCCGGCCGCCCGGTCGGCGTGGTCACCGAGGCGGACACCGTGGGCGTCGACCGCTTCGCCCAGCTCCGGCACGTGATGTCGACCGAACTGCACACCGTGCCGGCCGACGCGGACCCGCGTACCGGTTTCGACCGGCTCTCCGCGGGCCGGCGCCGGCTCGCCCCCGTGGTGGACGCCGAGGGACGGCTGGTCGGCGTGCTGACCCGGCAGGGCGCGCTGCGCGCCACGCTCTACAAGCCGGCGGTGGACGACCGCGGCCGGCTACGGATCGCGGCGGCGGTGGGGATCAACGGCGACGTGACCGGCAAGGCCGCCGCGCTGCTGGAGGCCGGGGTGGACACCCTCGTGGTGGACACCGCGCACGGCCACCAGGAGCGGATGATCTCCGCGCTGCGGGCGGTCCGCAAGCTCGACCCGGCGGTTCCCGTCGCGGCCGGCAACGTGGTCACCGCCGACGGCGTACGGGACCTGATCGAGGCGGGCGCCGACATCGTGAAGGTCGGCGTCGGACCGGGCGCGATGTGCACCACCCGGATGATGACCGGCGTCGGCCGGCCGCAGTTCTCGGCGGTGCTCGACTGCGCCGCGGCGGCGCGCAGGCTGGGCCGGCACGTCTGGGCCGACGGCGGCGTACGCCACCCGCGGGACGTGGCGCTGGCCCTGGCGGCGGGCGCCTCGAACGTGATGATCGGTTCCTGGTTCGCCGGCACCTACGAGTCCCCGGGCGACCTCTACACCGAAGCCGACGGCCGGCGCTACAAGGAGAGCTTCGGCATGGCGTCGGCCCGGGCGGTCAGCGCCCGGACCGGCGAGGACAGCGCGTACGACCGGGCCCGGAAGGCGATCTTCGAGGAGGGCATCTCCTCGGCCCGGATGTACCTCGACCCGGAGCGGCCGGGCGTGGAGGACCTGATCGACGAGATCATCTCCGGAGTCCGCAGCTCCTTCACCTACGCCGGCGCCCGCAACCTGGAGGAGTTCCACGAGCGCGCCCTGGTCGGCGTGCAGAGCGCCGCCGGCTACACCGAGGGCATGCCGCTGCCGACGAGCTGGTAACTCCCCGCCGGATCCGCAGTTGATCAAGAGGTTTACGTCGCCGGAAGCCCAGGGGCCGACGCAAACCTCTTGATCAACGACTGCGGGCCGCGCCTCCGGTGGGGTTACTCGAAGAGGCGGCGGATCACCGACCGGGCGGCGGATTCCGGGTCCGGGCCGGCGTTGGGCGGCAGCGCGCCGGCCAGCCAGAGGGTGACGAAGCCGTGCCCGATCGACCACGCGGCGAGCGCGTCCCGCTCCGGGTCGGCGGCGGGCGTGGCCAGGACGGCGACCCGACCGCGCAGTGCCACCCCGGCCCGGGGAAATTAGTTTGGGACCTGACGATCCGGGGGCTAATCTAGCGCCCGTGAACACGGGACCGATCGTCCGCTTCCCCGACGCGCTGCAGCACGCGCCGCTCGGCCGGCTGATCTCGATCGCCGGCCACGTGGTCGAGCAGCACTGGGGGCGCTACCTTGCCGAGCACCACGGGCTCACCTCCGCCGGCATGCGGGTGCTGCTCATCCTGCTCCGAGCCGGCGACAGCAGCCACCGGGAAATGGCCGAACGATGCTTCGTCCGACCGGCCACGCTCACCGGCATCGTCGACACACTCGAACGCGACGGTTTCGTCGCGCGGCAGCGGGACCCGAACGACCGGCGCAGCGTCCAGCTCACCCTGACCGACAAGGGCCGGAAGCAGGCCCTCGCCATCATCGACCTCATCCACAGCGACCGCCCGCTCACCTCGGTCGACGCCGACCCCGCGAAGAAGGCGGTGGTGCGGGAATTTCTCACGGAAATCATCACGACCATGTCCGATGGGGACCTTCGCCGGTTGAACCGGGACAGCGAACCCAACACCGAGAACCCATCGGGGAGCCATCCGTGCTGATCCGCCTGCTCCGCACGCACCTGCGCCCGTACCGGCGGTTGCTGGCCGCGGTGGTGGCGTTCCAGTTCGTCGGCACGATGGCTTCGCTCTACCTGCCGAGCCTCAACGCCGACATCATCGACCGTGGCGTGGCCCTGGGCGACACCGACCAGATCATGCGTACGGGCGGCTGGATGCTGCTCGTCAGCCTGCTTCAGATCGCCTGCTCGATCATCGCCGTGTATCTCGGCGCGAAGACCGCGATGGGGTTCGGCCGGGACGTCCGGGCCGGCATCTTCCGCCACGTCAACCGCTTCTCGGCCCGCGAGGTGGCCCGGTTCGGCGCCCCCTCGCTGATCACCCGGAACACCAACGACGTGCAGCAGGTGCAGATGCTCGTGCTGCTGAGCTGCACCATGCTGGTCGCCGCGCCGATCATGAGCGTCGGCGGCGTGGTCATGGCGCTGCGCGAGGACGTCGGGCTCTCCTGGCTGATGCTGGTCTGCGTGCCGGTCCTGGCGATCGCGCTGGGCCTGATCATCCGGCGGATGGTGCCGGGCTTCCGGCTCATGCAGACCCGGATCGACACGGTCAACCGGGTGCTGCGCGAGCAGATCAGCGGCATCCGGGTGGTCCGGGCGTTCGTCCGCGAGCCGTACGAGACGAAGCGGTTCGGCACCGCGAACGCCGACCTCACCGCCACCGCCCTGCGCGTCGGCCGGCTCCAGGCGCTGATCTTCCCGGTGGTCATGCTGGTGCTGAACGTCTCCAGCGTCGCGGTGCTCTGGTTCGGCGCGGAGCGGGTCGACGCCGGGCAGATCCAGATCGGCGCGCTGACCGCCTTCCTGCAGTACCTCATGCAGATCCTGATGGCGGTCATGATGGCCACCTTCATGCTGATGATGGTGCCGCGCGCGGCGGTGTGCGCCGAGCGGATCGTCGAGGTGCTGGACACCGAATCGTCGGTGACACCGCCGGCCGAGCCGATGCTCGCGATGACCAGGCCCGCCGAGCTGGAACTGCGCCGGGTCGGCTTCCAGTACCCGGGGGCGAGCGCGCCGGTGCTGCACGACGTCTCGTTCCGGGCCAGCCCCGGCCGGACCACGGCCATCATCGGGTCCACCGGCGCCGGCAAGAGCACCCTGCTCTCGCTCATCCCCCGGCTGGTCGACCCCACCGACGGCGCGGTGCTGGTCGACGGGATGGACGTGCGGCTGATGGAACTGGACGAGGTGTGGCGCCGGATCGGGCTGGTGCCGCAGCGGCCGTACCTGTTCACCGGCACGGTCGCCAGCAACCTGCGGTACGGCAACCCGGACGCCACCGACGCCGAACTCTGGGCGGCGCTGGAGATCGCCCAGGCCCGGGACTTCGTCGCGGAGATGCCGGGCGGGCTGGACGCGCCGATCGCGCAGGGCGGCACGAACGTCTCCGGCGGCCAGCGGCAGCGGCTGGCGATCGCCCGGGCGCTGGTCCGCAAGCCGGAGATCTACCTCTTCGACGACTCGTTCTCGGCGCTCGACCTCGGCACCGACGCCCGGCTGCGGGCCGCGCTGAAGCCGGTCACCGCGGACGCGGCGGTGGTGATCGTGGCCCAACGGGTCTCCACGATCGTCGACGCCGATCAGATCATCGTGCTCGAGGACGGGGGCGTCGTCGGGATGGGACGACACGAGGAACTACTGCACACCTGCCCGACCTACGCCGAGATCGTGGCGTCCCAGCAGACGGCGGAGGTGACGGCATGAGCGAGCGCAGCGAGCGAATCAGCCAGCTCAGTGCCACCGGTCAGGGCGGCGCCGAGCGGAGCGAGGTGAGGGCATGACCGCCGTACCCGAGCAGAAGCCGGCCGCCGGCGGCCAGGGCCCCAATGGCCAGGGACCCAACGGGCAGGGCCCCCACGGGCAGGGCCCCCACGGGCAGGGCCCGGGCGGAATGGGCCCTGGCGGGCCCGGGCCCGGCGGGAAGGGCCCCGGCGGCAAGGGCCCCGGCGGGCCGCCGAACCGGCTGCCCCCGGCGGGGCGGCGCCCCGGCGGCGGCCCGCCGTGGATGGGTGCCGCCATGCCGGCGGAGAAGTCGATGAACTTCGGGCCCTCAGCCCGGCGGCTGCTGGGTCGCCTGCGGCCGCACCGCCTGCAGCTGGCGGCGATCATCACCCTGGCGCTGGCGAGCGTCGGGGCGAGCGTGGTCGGTCCGAAGATCCTCGGCCACGCCACCGACCTGATCTTCAGCGGGGTGATGGGCCGCCAGATCCCCGCCAGCCTCACCACGGAGCAGGCGGTGGCCGCGGCCCGGGCGGCCGGCCACGACAACTACGCCGACATGCTGGCCCGGATGGACGTGGTGCCCGGGGCAGGCATCGACTTCACCGCGCTGGGCCGCACGCTCACGCTGGCGCTCGCCCTCTACCTGGGCGCCAGCCTGCTGATGTGGTGGCAGGGCTGGCTGCTCAACGGGGTGGTGCAGCGGACCGTGCTGCGGCTGCGCGCCGACGTGGCGGAGAAACTCAACCGGCTGCCGCTGCCCTACTTCGACCGGCAGCCCCGGGGCGAGCTGCTCAGTCGGGTCACCAATGACATCGACAACATCTCGCAGACCCTGTCGCAGACGCTCAGCCAGTTGCTCAGCGCACTGCTGACCGTGGTCGGCGTACTGGCGATGATGTTCTGGATCTCGCCGCTGCTGGCCCTGGTCGCCCTGGTGGCGGTGCCGCTGTCGGTGATCGTCACGCAGCAGATCGCCAAGCGCTCGCAGCGCAGGTTCATCGCCCAGTGGCGGCACACCGGTGAGCTGAACGGCCTGATCGAGGAGGCGTACACCGGTCACGAGCTGGTCAAGGTCTTCGGCCGGCAGCGCGAGGTGCAGGCCGACTTCGAGGCCAAGAACGACGAGCTGTTCAAAGCCAGCTTCGGGGCCCAGTTCATCTCCGGGATCATCATGCCGGCGATGATGTTCGTCGGGAACCTCAGCTACGTCGCGATCGCCGTGGTCGGCGGGCTGCGGGTGGCCTCCGGGTCGATGAGCCTCGGCGACGTGCAGGCGTTCATCCAGTACTCGCGGCAGTTCACCCAGCCGCTCACCCAGGTCGCCTCGATGGCGAACCTGCTCCAGTCCGGGGTGGCCTCCGCCGAACGGGTCTTCGAGGTGCTCGACGCCGAGGAGCAGGCCCCCGACCGGGCCCTACCGGCCCGGGTCACCGGCCGGGTCGAGTTCGAGCACGTCTCCTTCCGGTACGACCCGGACAAGCCGCTGATCGACGACCTGTCGCTGGTCGCCGAGCCCGGTCACACGGTGGCCATCGTCGGCCCGACCGGCGCCGGCAAGACCACCCTGGTCAACCTGATCATGCGGTTCTACGAGCTGGACGCCGGCCGGATCACCCTCGACGGGATGGACATCACCGCGATGCCCCGGGAGCAGCTGCGCAGCCGGATCGGCATGGTGCTCCAGGACACCTGGCTCTTCGGCGGCACCATCCGGGACAACATCGCGTACGGGCGGCCGGAAGCCACCGAGGAGGAGATCCTGGCGGCGGCCCGGGCCACCTTCGTGGACCGGTTCGTCCGCAGCCTCCCCGACGGGTACGACACCGTGATCGACGAGGAGGGCAGCAACGTCAGCGCCGGTGAGAAGCAGCTCATCACCATCGCCCGGGCGTTCCTCGCCGAGCCGTCGCTGCTGATCCTGGACGAGGCGACCAGCTCGGTGGACACCCGGACGGAGGTGCTGCTCCAGCGGGCCATGGCGGCGCTGCGCTCGGACCGGACCAGCTTCGTCATCGCGCACCGGCTCTCCACCATCCGTGACGCGGACCTGATCCTGATGATGGAGAACGGCCGGATCGTCGAGCAGGGCGCGCACGACCAACTCCTCGCCGCCGACGGGGCGTACGCCCGGCTGTACCGGTCGCAGTTCAGCGGCGCCGCGGTCGATGACGAGGGGCCGGTCCCGGCCGGCGCGCCGGCCCGGAGCTGACGGTGGACGGATCAGCCGGCCCGGGTCCGGCCCCCGCCGCGAGGCGGGGGCCGGCCGGCCGGGCGTCAGGCCCCGGGCAGCAGGTCGGCCGACCGGGCGGCGACCACCCTCCCGATCAACCCCAGCGCTTGGGGCACCGGCATCGGGTCGAGCCCGCGGCCGTCGCGCAGCCGCAGGGACACCGACCCGTCGGCCGCCTCCCGGGGACCGACCACCCCGAGGTACGGCACCTTCCGGCGGGCCGCGTCGCGGATCCGGGCACCCAGCGAGCCGGCGTGGTCGACCTCGACGCGGAGGCCGTCCGCCTCGGCCCGCCGGGCCAGGTCGCCGACGGCGTCCGCCTGGCCGTCGTCCACCGGGAGCAGCACCAGTTGCACCGGCGCGTACCAGGCCGGGAAGGCGCCGGCGTGCACCTCGATCAGGTACGCGAAGAGCCGTTCCATGCTGCCGACCAGGCTCCGGTGCACCATCACCGGCCGCTTGCGGCTGCCGTCCGCGTCGGTGTACGACAGCTCGAACCGCTCCGGCTTGTCGAAGTCGAGCTGGATGGTGGAGATGGTCGACTCCCGGCCGGCCGCGTCGACGACCTGGATGTCGATCTTCGGGCCGTAGAAGGCCGCCTCGCCGGGCCCCTCGGTGAAGTCCACCCCGTCGAGCGCGGCGCGGAGCAGCTCCTCGGCCCGCACCCACTGGGCATCGTCGCCGACGTACTTCTCCCCCGGCCCGCGCAGCGACAGCCGGAACCCGGCCGGCCGGACGCCGAGCGCGGCGTGCGCCTCGCCGATCAGCCGCAGGATCTCGCGTACCTCGTCGCCGACCTGGTCCAAGGCGCAGAAGTTGTGCGCGTCGTTGAGCGAGATGGCGCGGACCCGGGAGAGCCCGCCGAGCACCCCGGAGCGCTCCGCCCGGTACATCCCGCCCAGCTCGGCGACGCGCAGCGGCAACTCCCGGTAGGAGCGACCCCGTGCCCGGAAGACCAGCGCGTGGTGCGGGCAGAGCGCCGGCCGGAGCACGAACTCGTCGTCGGCGGACAGCCGCATCGGCGGGAACATGTCGTCGGCGAAGTAGCCGAGATGCCCGGACAGCTCGAACAGCTCCCGTTTGCCCAGCGGCGGGGAGTAGACGTGCCGGTAGCCGGCCCGGCGCTCCAGGTCCCGCACGTACTCCTCGACGGCGTGCCGGGCGGCAGCGCCGGCCGGCAGCCAGATGGGCAGCCCGGCCCCCGACAGGGGATCGGAGACGAACAGCTCCAGCTCCCGGCCGAGCCTGCGGTGGTCGATCATGTCGCCCTCCTTGATCGGGTACGACCCGGAGGCGAGCTGGCCCGGAACGCCGCGAGGCCCCGGGGCGGTTCGCCCCGGGGCCTCGTCGACGGATACGTCAGTGCGGCGCGCCGGGGATTCCCGGCGTCGTGGTCACCACCGCGCTGCGCATGCGGCGACCGTACGCGCGACGGGTCGGTTCGCGCATCCGGATTTAGCGCCCGCGCGGACTGGGCGATGACGGCGAGGCGCGGCGCCGCCCCGCCACGCGAGCTCTGCGGGGAGCGGGGGCGGGTCGCCGGCACGGGACCTGCCGGCGACCCGCGACGGCCCGGACGCCGGAAACGGGGGATCCGACGTCCACGCGGCCGCGTCCCGACAACGGTACGCCGGTGACCGCCGATCCGCCGCCCGCCGGGGTGGCCAGCGCCACGCCGGGGAAGCGTCACATTCGCCGGCCCCGAATCGTTGTCCACGGGTGGCCCTGTCGTGCCACGGGTCACCACCGGTCCGGGCACCCCGGCGTGACGCGGGACATGCCGTCAGGCTCGGTGCGATCGAACGGGGGAATCCGGCGAGGTGGCGATCTTGCCCGAACTCATCGCTGACGTCGCATCGCCGACGTGGGCGTACGCCGTGCTGTTGGGGTTGCTGATCGCCGACGCCTTCGTGCCGGTCGTGCCGACCCAGGTCGTCATGATCACCACCGGCGCGCTGACCGTGTACGGCGGGCTCAGCCTGCCGCTCACCATCACCGTCGGCGCGCTCGGCGTCATCGCCGGCGATCTCGCCTGCTACCTGCTCGGCCGGACCGCACCGGACCGCCGGGCACCCCGACACGCGATGCCCAGCCGGGCCCGCCGGGCCGTGGCCCGGGCCACCCGCGGGCTGCGCGAGCCGGGACCACTGGTGATCCTGCTCTGCCGCTTCGTGCCGGGCGGCCGGATGGCCGCCTGCTTCTCGGCCGGGCGCAGCCGCTACCCCTACCGACTCTTCCTGCTCTACGAGACCTTGGCGGCGACGGGCTGGGCGACGTACGGCAGCCTGGTCGGGCATCTGGGCGGCCGGGCGCTGACCGAGTCGGCGTGGCGGCTCGTGGTGATCGGCGGGGTGGCGGCGGCCGGGTTCGCGGCGGCCGGCTGGGCGATGAGCGCGATCAGCGCCCGCCACACCCGGACGGAGGCCGAGGCCAAAGTTCGGGTCGGGATCGACTGACCTGCCCATCCCCTGGTCGATCGCCTCAAGGGCAGCGCCTTTCACCGCCCGGATCGGCAACATCCACCTCAACGTCGCCTGACCCGTGAGCCGCAGCCGGTAGGGGAGTTCCCGGGGATCGAAGTGGGTGTCCATCCCGGATCCGTTTCGGGTGGCCTCGGCGACAGGCTGGGGCATGCTCGAAAACCGGAGACGCGCCCTGTTGGCCCTCGGCGGGATCGCCCTTGCGGCGGTGCTCGCCGTACTCGGTCACCTCGAGGTGAACGACGATCTGAGCCCCTGGTCGCTGACCGTCAGCGACTTCGCCGTCTCCGACCGGGGCGGCGCGATCGACGTGGCCATGGCGGTGCTCGCCGCCGCGACGGCGGTGCTGATCCCGGCCCTCTGGCGTACCGGATCGGGGACGGACCCCAGCGGGTCGCGGCGAGCGGGTGGCGGACGGGCGCCGACCGGCGGCGGGCCACCCGCCCGGCCGGGTCGGCTGCCGCAGGTGGCCGGGATGTTGCTGGCCGCCTGGACCGCCGGCCTGGTCACCTCCGCCGTGGTACCCACCAACGAGCCCGGCCTGCCCATGGACACCGCGGCCTACCTGCACCGGTACGCCTCGGTGGTCGCCTTCCTCGCCCTGCCGGTCGCCGGCTGGCTGCTCGCCGGGCACCTGGGCGGTCGCGCCGCCGGCTGGCTGCGGGCGCTCACCCTGGCCAGCCTGCTGCTGGCCGGGGCGATGATCTGGTCCGCCTACCCGGGCGAGCGGATGCTGATCGGGCTCGCCGAGCGTCTGCTCATCGTCGCCGAGGTCGCCCTGCTCAGCGTGGTCGCGGTGGCACTGGCCCGCCGCCCGGCCGGCCGCGTCGCCGAGGCCGTCCCGGAAACGGCGGCGGCGCCCACGCCCTTGACCTCAAGGGAGCTTCAACTCTTAGCGTCCGATTGACGGGTCGACGGCGGCCGGTCGGACGAGGAGGCGGAAATGATCCTGGTGACGGGGGCGACCGGCACAGTCGGTCGGGAGGTGGTGTCGCTGCTGCTCGCGCGAGGCGAACAGGTCCGGGCGGTGAGCCGCGACCCGTCCCGGGCGGACCTGCCGGCCGGGGTCGAGGTGGTGGCCGCCGACCTCGGCGACCCCGCCTCGCTCACGCCCCACCTGACCGGCGTCGAGGCGGTCTTCCTGATCTGGCCGTTCACCGACCCGGCCGTGGCCCGGCGGGCCGCCCCCGAGGTCGCCCGGACGATCGCCGAGCACGCGTCCCGGATCGTCTACCTCTCCGCCCCGGGCGCCGCTGACCAGCCGGCGTCGTTCTGGGCGGAGGTCGAACGGGCGGTCGAGGCGTCCGGCGCGGCATGGACCTTCCTCCGGCCGGTCGGCTTCGCCGCCAACACGCTGATGTGGGCCGACCAGATCCGCGCCGGCGACGTGGTGCGCTGGCCGTACGGGGGCGCGGCCCGGTCACTGATCCACGAGCGGGACCTGGCCGAGGTGGCCGTGGCGGCGTTGACCTCGGACGGCCACGCCGGCGCCCGGTACCTGCTCAGCGGTCCGGCGACGCTGACCCAGGAGGACCAGGTACGCGCCATCGGCCGGGCGGTCGGCCGGGAGCTGCGCTGGTCGGAGATGCCGGTCGGCGAGGCACGGCAGATGCTCTCCGCCGCCTTCGGCGACCCGGCCTTCGCCGACGCCGCGCTGGCCGGCTGGGCCGCCTTCGTCGCCCGCCCCGAACAGGTCACCGACACGGTACGGCGGCTGACCGGCCACCCCGCCCGCACGTACGCCGAGTGGGCCGCCGACCACGCCGCCGCCTTCCGCTGATGCGTCCTCGGGCCGGTCGCCCCGGCCGGCCCGAGGACGCGGCGGGTCACTCCAGTTCGTGCAGCATGAGCTGGCGGGCCGCCTCGGTGATCGAGCCCGACAGCGAGGGATAGATGGTGATGGTCTGGGCCAGCTCGTTGACGGTGAGGTTGTTCTCCACCGCCATGGTGATCGGCAGGATCAGTTCGCTGGCCTTCGGCGCCACCACCACTCCGCCGATCACCTGGCCGCTGGCCGGGCGGCAGAAGAGCTTGACGAAGCCGTCGGCGAGGTCGTCCATCTTCGCCCGGGCGTTGCCGGCGAGCGGCAGCATCACCTGACGGGCCGGGACCTTGCCGGCGTCCACCTCGTTCTGCGAGACGCCGACGGTGGCCAACTCCGGGTCGGTGAAGACGTTCGCGGCGACGGTACGCAGCCGCAGCGGGCGGACCGCCTCGCCGAGCGCGTGCCACATGGCGATCCGGCCCTGCATGGCGGCGACGCTGGCCAGCGGCAGCACCCCGGTGCAGTCACCGGCGGCGTAGATGCCGGGCACGTTGGTCCGGGAGACCCGGTCGACGGTGACGTAGCCGCCCCTGGCCAGCTCGACGCCGTACTCGGCGAGGCCCAGGTTGGCGGTGTTGGGCACCGAGCCGACCGCGATCAGCGCGTGGCTGCCGGACACCTTGCGGCCGTCGGAGAGCTCGACCTCCACGCCGTCGCCGGTCCGGCGGACCGCCTCGGCACGCGAGTTGTTGAGGATGCTCATGCCCCGGTTGCGGAACACCCGCTCGATCGCCATCGCCGCGTCGGCGTCCTCGTGCGGCATGACCCGGTCCCGGCTGGAGACCAGGGTGACCTCGACGCCCATCGCCAGGTAGGCGCTGGCGAACTCGGCGCCGGTCACGCCGGAGCCGACCACGATCAGGTGCTCCGGCAGCTCCGGCAGGTCGTACACCTGGCGCCAGGTCAGGATGCGCTCCCCGTCGGGGACGGCGGTGGGGAGCTGGCGCGGCGTGGCGCCGGTGGCGATCAGGACGGTGGACGCGGCGATCGAGTACTCCTCGTCACCGCCGGCCGGGGTGACGATCACCCGGTGGGTGTGACCGAGCGTGTCCTCGCCCAGCCGGGCGGTGCCGGCGACGAACTCCACCCCGGCCTTGACCAGCTTGGCGTGGATGTCGGCGGACTGGGCCAGGGCGAGCCGCTTCACCCGCTCGTGCACCGCCCGGGCGTCGACGGTGACCGCCTCCAGCCCGTCCGAGTGCACCCCGAACTCCTCGGTGTCCCGGTAGCCGGTCACCACCTCGGAGCTGGCGATGAAGGTCTTCGACGGGACGCAGTCGGAGAGCACGCAGGCGCCGCCGGCCCCCTCCGCCTCGACCACGGTGACATCAGCGTCCAGCTGGGCGGCGACCAGCGCCGCCTCGTACCCGGCCGGCCCCCCGCCGATGATCACGATCTGGCTCACAGCGCTCGCCCCTCGTCCGTGCTCACAGTGACTTTCTTCTCCCCATCGCGCTCGACACGCACCGTCGTATTCTCCCCCACCCGCCGACCGGGCTATCGTCATCGCCGTGCGTCTGTACGCCGCTTACGGCTCAAACCTGGACCCCGCCCGCATGCGCGCCTACTGCCCGCATTCGCCGATGGTGGGTACCGGCTGGCTGGAGGGGTGGCGGCTCACCTTCGCGGGCGAGGGCGTCATCGGCTGGGAGGGCTCGGTCAGCACGGTGGTCGAGTCCCCGGGTGACCGGGTCTTCGTGGCGCTCTACGACATCCACCCGTACGACGCCGCGCAGCTCGACGAGATCGAGGGCGTGACCGCCGGTACGTACCGGAAGCTCACCGTCCGCGTCTCCACGCTGGACGGGGACGTGACCGCGTGGGTCTACGTCTTCGACGGCTACGAGGGCGGCCTGCCGACGTCGTGGTATCTGTCGGAGATCGCGAACGCGGCGGAGAAGGCGGGCGCGCCGGACGACTACGTCACCGAGCTGCGGTCCCGCCCCACCGGCACCGCGTCGGCCTAGAGGCTCTCCCACGCGTCCAGTCTCCCCCGGCCGGTGCCCCGGCCAGCCAGCGACCCCGGAGCGCGGGTCGCGTGTCACACACCCGTGGCGGTGACGGTGCGCTCGTACATGTCGGTCCAGCGCACCTCATTGAGCCCCACCGAGCGGTAGAGGGTCACCGGGGTGGTCGGGTTGGCCAGGTCGACGCCGAGGCCGGCGGACGCCCGGCCCTTCGCGGCGTACGTGGCGAAGGCCCGGCGCAGCAGCGCCGCGCCCACCCCGCGCCGCCGGTACGCGGGCAGCACCGACAGCGTGCGTACCCAGCCCATGTCGTGTTCCAGCGCCTGGTCGGAGGACTGGAGGGCGCCGGCCGGCGCCCCGTCGACCTCGGCGACGAACCACTCGTCCCAGACCTTGCCGTACGACGGGAGCTGCTCCCGCCACGCCTCGAAGCCGAGCGGCTCGTAGTCGGGGGTGTCCCGGAACGCGGTGTCGAAGATCCGATGGAACAGCCGCAGGTCGGCCTCGTCGCCGGCGCGCAGCGGGCGGACGGCCACCCCGGCCGGCGGGGCCGGCTCGGCGGGCAGGTCGGTGAGGGAGCGGGTCATCCGGATGTACCGCTTGACCCGGATGAAGCCGGCCTCGACCAGATCAGCCGCCCAGCGGGTCTCCGGGGCGAAGGCACCGGTGCGGGCGGTCAGGGCGGGCAGGCCACGCTCTGCGGCCCGCTCGGCGACCCGGTCGAGCAGCCGCGCCAGCAGCGGGGCGCGCAGGTCGGCCCCACGCTCGGGGTCCACGAGAACGTCCACCCACTCGCGGCCCACCCCGGTCGGGTTGGCCAGGATCGCCCAGGCGACGGCGGCGCCGTCCGGGTCGGTGACCAGCCACGAGTCCCGGGCCGGGTCGACGAAGGGGGCGGTCAGCGCGGACTCGACGTCCTCGGCGTCGAAGTCCGGGTAGCCGATCGCGAAGGTGTCGGCAGCGTGCACCACCTTCAGGATCGCGGGCACGTCGTCGAGGGTGGGGCGGCGGGCGGCCCAGCCGGCGGGGAGCGTCACGCCGCTGATCCTGGCAGCCCACCCGGCCCGCGCGCCCCTCATTTATCCGCTGCGGAGGTGCAGCCGTGCGGCGGTGAGCAGGTTGAGCAGTTCCGCCCCCTCGCCGGGCGCCAGCGCCCGGAACGCGGTGGCGGCCAGCCGGTCGGTCACCGCCTCGGCCCAGAGCCGTCGCCGCACCAGCGGCCCGACCGGCGGGTACGGAGGCGACCAGCCGCAGGCGGCGGCCCCCGCCTCCCCCTCCGGCCCGGCCAGCACCGCCTCCAGCGGAGTCATCCCGGCGGCCCGGACCGCCAGCAGGTACGCCCCGGCGAAGTGCTCGCGGAGCAGCAGCAGCGCGACGGCCGCCCGGGCGCTCGGCGAGCGGTCCGGCACCGGCATGGCCCGCCAGGCGGCGAACAGTGGCATCCCACTGCCGTCCGCCGCGTCGACCGCGCGTTCCAGCAGGCCGGCCAGGCGGGGCGACTCGGGGGCGTCGCTCAGGTGCTGGACGCCCCACCGGCAACACTCGGCCAGGTTCGCCTCGGCCACCGCCAGTGGGCGGGCCGTACGAGCGGCGGCGTCCCAGCCGTCGGCGACCGCGTCGGGGGCGATGAAGCCGAGCGCGGCGGCGACCGTCTCGGCGCGGACGTCGCCGAGCGCGCCGGCCCGGCCGGTGATGTAGAACGCCCAGCCGGAGATGCCGAGCAGCCGGGCGCGGCGCAGCGTCGCCGGGCAACGGGAGAAGGCCTCCCCGAGCTCCAGCACCAGCGGCTTGCTGGCGGCGGCGACCTGCTCGGGGGTCATCGACGGCGCACCGCCGTCCGTCCACCGTGGTCGTCCATCCCGATCAGTCTGCCCCGTTGCCCTCCTCGTCGGCATCCTCCTCTTCGGCGTCCAGCGCCTCCATCGCGGCCTCCACCTCCCCGGTACGCCGGCGGGCGGTGGTGAGCGACCGCTCGGCGCCCCGCCGGGCCAGCTTGGCCCGGCTCAGTTCCTGCTCGGCGACGGCCCGGCGGCGTTCCAGCTCGGCAAGTTCGGTCTCGATCCGGTCCAGACTCGCGGCGCCGTCCCGCTCGGACCGGGCGGCCTCGGCCAGTTCCGCCTCGGCCCGATCCTGGTCGCCGCGGGCCTTCGCGAGCTCGCGTTCCAACGCCCGGCGGCGTTTCGCCCGCTCGGCCCGGGCCGCTCGCGCCGCGGCCCGCTCGTCGCGTTCCCGGCGGGCCCCGGCCCGTCCGGCCGCCGGCTCCTCCGGCTCCGGTTCCTCCGCGCCCCCGGTGACCAGCCGCAGCTGCGGGCGGGGCACCTCGCCGAAGCCGGCATAGTGGGTGGCCCGGAGCAGTCGGCCGGTGCGGACCTGCTCGGCCACCTCGGCGTCGGAGAGGGCGGCGTTGAGGGTCGCCTCGACCTCGGCCAGCGGAAGCTTCCCGGCCGACGGGGCGCCCGGCTCGGCGGCGGCCAGCTTGCGAGCCTCGTCGACCAGCGCGCCGACCACGGCCCGGCGCTGGGCGGACAGCTCGCGCAGCTTGGCGCCGCGCAGGTCGCGCTGGGCAGTGCGGAGCGACTCTGCGAGCTGCGCCAGGTCGGCGACCAGCTCGGACCGGCGGATGGCGAGCAGGTTGACCAGCCAGGCGGCCACGGTGGGCCGGCGCAGCTTGCCGATCTCGCGGGCGGCCTTCTGGTCGCCGGCCCGGCGCGCCTCGGCCACGGCGGCGTCCCGGGCCGCGACGAACCGGTCGGGTGGGGTCGCGTAGAGCCGCTGGACCAGCTCGGGGGTGGGTCCAGGCACGGCGGTCAGGCGTCGATCCGGGTGCCCGGTTCGAGGCGACGGTAGTCGGTGTTCGACAGTGCGGTGTACTGCCGGTCGAGCACGCCGAAACCGTTGTCGTTGAGCAGGCCGTCGTGCAGCGCGTACGCGCGGCGCGGGGCGACCGCCCGGATGAAGTCGACCACTTCGGAGAACTTGTTCCAGGGGGCGTGGATCGGGGCGAAGAGGGTGTCCACCTGGACGTCGTCGGGGACCACCAACGAGTCCCCCGGGTGGTAGACGACGTCGTTGATCAGGAAGCCGAGGTTCTCGATGACCGGGATGTCGGGGTGGATGACGGCGTGCTGGCCGCCGTACGCGCGGATCGCCACGCCGGCGGCGGTGAACGACTCGCCCGGCGCGACCACCGTCAGCGCCTCGGCCGCGTCACCGAGGACCTCGGCGAGCGAGGCCGGGCCGTTGACCCGGAACGGGCGCCGGTCCAGCGCTCGGGTCACCGCCTCGACGTTCACGTGGTCGGGGTGCTGGTGGGTGATCAGCACCGCGTCCGCCCCGTCCAGCGCCTCCGGTTCGCTGTAGACACCGGGGTCGACGACCAGCACTCCCCCGTCGTGCTCCACGCGGAGGCAGGAGTGGGCGTACTTGGTGACCTGCATCGTGACTCCTCGATTATCGAATCGTGACGTCCTCAGCGCAGTCTGCCGGAACCGGCACGATGGCGCGTCGCGTCCGACGTATCGACCCCGGGACGGGGCCGTCGAAGATCGGAGCGGGGACATGAGCGAATCATCAGCACAGCAGCGCAGCGAGGTGACGGCATGAGCGAGCGTCAGCGAGCGAATCATCAGCACAGCGTCGTGGTGCCTCATGCCGGCGCCGAGCGCAGCGAGGTGACGGCATGAGTGGACGAGGGGGACGCCGCCGGGCCGTATCACTGGCGGTGGCGGGGCTGGCGGTGGTGCTTGCCGCAGGGGCTTGCGGCGCCGACAGTGGGCAGAACGACCAGGCCACGTCGGCGGAGGCACCGGCCGCGGGCGCGGCCCAGGACAAGGCGGGCGCGGGCGCGGATCGGGACGCGGCGGCGCCCGCCCCGGCCGGTTCCGGCGGAGCCCAGCCGGACCTGCGGGTCGACCAGCGGTCGATCATCTACACCGGCACGTTGCAGGTCCGGGTCGACGACGTGGAGAAGGCAGCCCGCGCGGCGACCGACGCGGCGACCGCGGCGGGCGGGTTCGTCGGCGGCGACCAGCGGCACAGCGAGGCGGCGGACGCCCGCGCCGAACTGACCCTGCGGGTGCCGGCGGATCGGTTCACCGCGGTGGTCGACGAGTTGTCCCGGCTCGGCCAGCCGGAGCAACGCGAGGTACGCACCGAGGACGTCACCGAGGAGACCGTCGACCTGGACGCCCGGATCGCCACCCAGCGGGCTCGGGTGGACAGCGCCCGGAAGCTGCTCGCCCGGGCCAGCTCGATCAACGAACTGGTCACCTTGGAGAACGAGGTGGGCCGGCGGGAGGCCGACCTGGCGTCGCTGGAGGCGAAGAAACGCCGACTGGCCGACCTGACCGCGCTCTCCACCATCACGGTGACCTTCGTGGGCACCGACGCGACGACCGCCGAGGAGGGGCCGGGACTCGGCTTCCTGGTCGGGCTGCGGGGCGGTTGGAACGTCTTCGTCACCACGATGTTCGTGCTGCTGACCGTGCTGGGCGCGGTGCTGCCGTTCGCGGTGGTGATCGGCGTACCGCTGGTGCTGCTGGTGCGGGCGGCGCGCCGACGTCGGGCGCGCCGGGCGCCACCGGCCGGTCCGGCCCCGACGGTGCCGGGACCGGCCGGTCCGGTGGGTGGTCCGGCGCCTAGCGCGCCGCCGCCAGTGCCCGCAGCGCGGTCTGGACCATGAGGCGTACGCCGACCGGGATGGCGCGCTCGTCCACGTCGAACGAGGCCCGGTGCAGGTCCACGTTGGGCCCGTTCCGGCCGACGCCGAGGCGGGCGAGCGCGCCCGGCACGTGCTCGAGATACCAGGAGAAGTCCTCGCCACCCATGCTCTGCGGGGTCTCCGCGATCCCCTCGGGCCCGAGGGCGGCCGCGGTGGCGGCGGTGAGTACGCCGATGGCGCGGGCGTCGTTGCTGACCGGCGGGCGACCGCGCAGGTATTCCAGGTCGACTGTCGCGCCGGTGGGGGCGATGACGTCCCGGACGACCTGGGCCACGATCTTCGGGGCCTGCTCCCAGGTGTCGCGATCCATCACCCGCAGCGTGCCGGCGGCGCAGGCCTCGGAGGGGATGACGTTGTAGCGGGTGCCGGCCGAGGCGTGGCCGAACACCAGCAGCAGCCCGCTGTTGGCCGCCACCCGCCGGCTGACCAGGGCCGGCACCTCGGTGACCAGCCGGCCCAGCGCGTCGACCAGGTCGACCGTGAGGTGCGGGCGGGCGGTGTGCCCGCCCGGGCCGGTGAGCCGGACGGTGACGTTGTCGGCGGCGGCGGTGATCGGGCCGACCCGGAGACCGACCCGGCCGACCGGGAGGTTCGGGTCGCAGTGGACGGCGAAGATCTGCACCACGTCCTCGAGACCACCGGCCTCGATGACCTCCAGCGAGCCGCAGGGCAGGATCTCCTCGGCCGGCTGGAAGATGAGCCGGACCCGGCCGTCGAGCTGGCCGAGGTCGGCGAGCTGGGCGAGCAGCATGCTGACGCCGAGCATCACCGTGGTGTGCACGTCGTGCCCGCAGGCGTGGCAGACGCCGTCCACGGTGGACCGGTACGGCACGTCCTTCGGGTCGGCGAGCGGCAGCGCGTCGATGTCGGCGCGGAGCGCGATCACCGGGCCGTCCGGGCGCCCGTCGATGTCGCAGATGACGCCGTTGCCCTTGGGCAGCAGGCGGGGCCTCAGCCCGGCGAGGGAGAGCTCCCGGTGGATCAGGGCGGCCGTCTCGAACTCCTCGCCGGACAGTTCCGGGTGGGAGTGGATGTGACGGCGGGTGGCGATGAGCCCGGGTACCCGGAGGGCGAGCAGATGGTCGAGCTCGAAGGGCAGGGGCTGGGACCCGGTCGGCGCCTCCGGCCAGGACGACGCCAGCGGGCTGCCGGAAGGCAGCGTCAACGCACTCGTCACGTCGAATTCTCGATCACTAGAGATGGATGGATCTTCGGGGAGAACAGCAGACAGCCTAGACCGCCGCCGGTGACGCTGCGCAACGTCTTTCGGGTAGCGGTCGGACCGCATAGCGTCACGAATGCCCTGGTGGGAAGGCTCGAATATCTGCGGGACAGCAGGTAGATCGCGGTCGAACGCCGTCATCTGCCCCACACCTCCTACAACGCGTAACCGATTCAACGGTCACCAAATCCCGGGCCGTCGTTCCGAATTGTCGCATTAGTCCCGGCAATTAACTGCCGGTCGGACAATTGCGCGACAACAGTCGGCTGTCGGACGACTCCCCACGGTGACAGGCCGGTCCGCTGTGCAACCGCACAGGCTGTCCGTCCCGTTCACCCGACCGGGTTTACCCGCATTCCGACCGACCACTCCGGCTCGGCGTGTCTGACGCCACGCCGCGACCCGGAGCAGTCGTCCGCACACGCGCACAAAGGGTGGGCCGCACTGCCCCACGGCTCGACGGACGGGCCGGGCAACGCCGCCCGGAGGGCCCGCACCGAAGGTGCCGCCAGGCAGCTCGCCGGCGCCTTCGCAGAGCCGTCTCCGCTTCCGCTCACGTGCGGGGAGACCATCGACTGTACGCCGCCGCGAGGCCCTGGGGCGAGACCCGTACGGCCAGCTCAGGAGGCTCTCAGCCAGGCCGACCCAGGCGCGGCCACCCCTTCCCGGGGCACCGCCCGGGCCGCCGCCGGGAAGCAGGTCAGAACCGGTCGCTCGGCCGGTACGTGCCCCACACCTCGCGCAGCGTCCCGCACACTTCGCCCACCGTGGCCCGGGCGCGCAGCGCCTCCTTCATCGGGTAGAGCACGTTCGCGCTGCCCTCGGCGGCGGCCCGCAGCTCGGCCAGGGCACGCTCGACCGCCTCGGCGTCCCGCTCGGCGCGCAGCTTCGCCAGCCGCTCCGCCTGGGCGGCCTCGATCGCCGGGTCCACCCGCAGCGGCTCGTACGGCTCCTCCTCGTCGATCTGGAACCGGTTGAGCCCGACCACCACCCGCTCGCCCGAGTCGATCTCCTGGGCGATCCGGTACGCGGACTGCTCGATCTCCCGCTTCTGGAAGCCGGCCTCGATCGCGTCCACCGCCGAGCCGTGGTCGAAGACCCGCTGCATCAGTTCGTCGGCGGCCGCCTCGATCTCGGCGGTCATCGCCTCCACCACGTACGACCCGGCGAACGGGTCCACGGTGGCGGTCAGGTCCGTCTCGTACGCCAGCACCTGCTGGGTCCGCAGCGCCAGCCGGGCCGCCTTCTCGGTGGGCAGCGCGATCGCCTCGTCGAAGCTGTTGGTGTGCAGCGACTGGGTGCCGCCGAGCACCGCGCCGAGCCCCTGGATCGCCACCCGGACCAGGTTCACCTCCGGCTGCTGGGCGGTGAGCTGGACGCCCGCGGTCTGGGTGTGGAACCGCAGCATCATCGACTTCGGGTTCTTCGCCCCGAACTCGTCGCGCATCAGCCGGGCCCAGAGCCGGCGGGCCGCCCGGAACTTGGCGACCTCCTCGAGCAGGGTGGTGCGGGCGACGAAGAAGAACGACAGCCGGGGCGCGAAGTCGTCCACGTCCAGCCCGGCGGCCAGCGCCGCCCGGACGTACTCCACGCCGTTGGCCAGGGTGAACGCGATCTCCTGCGCGGGCGTCGCACCGGCCTCCGCCATGTGGTAGCCGGAGATGGAGATGGTGTTCCACTTGGGCACCTCGGCCCGGCAATATGCGAAGGTGTCGGCGACCAGGCGCAGCGACGGCTTCGGCGGGAAGATGTACGTCCCCCGGGCGATGTACTCCTTGAGGATGTCGTTCTGGATGGTGCCGTTGAGCGCCCCGCCCGGCACCCCGGACTCCTCCGCCACGAGCTGATAGAGCAGGAGCAGCACGGAGCCGGGTGCGTTGATGGTCATCGAGGTGGAGACCTTGTCCAGCGGGATGCCGGCGAAGAGCTGCCGCATGTCCTCGATGGAGTCGATGGCGACGCCGACCTTGCCCACCTCACCGTGCGCGATCGGGTCGTCGGAGTCGTAGCCCATCTGGGTGGGCAGGTCGAAGGCGACCGAGAGGCCCATGGTGCCGGCGCGCAGCAGCTGGTGGTAGCGCGCATTCGACTCGGTGGCGGTGCCGAAGCCGGCGTACTGCCGCATGGTCCACGGGCGGGAGGTGTACATCGTCGGGTACACCCCGCGGGTGTACGGGTACTCGCCCGGGGCGCCCAGCCGCTCGGCCAGTTCCCCGGGAAGATCGTCCGCCGTGTAGACGCCCTTGATCGGGAAACCGGACTCGCTTGACCGCCGTTCGCTCATTACCGGATGGTAGGACGCGGCCGGGCGTCGATGGATGAGGGATACCGCACACTGCGCCGGCCGCTCGACGACAGGTGAGTAGCTGGCCACATACCGTCGAGTAGGTAAACGTCCGCCGCGTCGGGTTTCGCATCGGGCGTCGGAACCAGCAAGATAGGGGGGTTGTGTCCCAGCCCCCTCGATATCCCCCGGTGGCTTTTCAAGTGACTCAGATCCCGACGTGGAGCGGCGGACCGGTCAGTCCCCCCACTGGACGCGCGGCACCCGGCACCACCATAGGTGGTCGCTACTCGCTGCGGTCTCCGGTGGGCAACGGCGGCATGGGCACGGTGTGGCGCGCGACCGACACCCTGCTGCGGCGCGATGTGGCGGTCAAGGAGGTCGTGCTCCCTCCGGGGCTGGCCCCCAGCGACCGCGACGCGCTGTACGAGCGGACCCTCCGCGAGGCCCGCGCGGCCGCGGCGATCCAGCACCCGGCCGTGGTTCAGGTCTACGACGTGGTCACCGAGGGTGGCCGCCCGTGGATCGTGATGGAGCTGCTGGACGCGCGCAGCCTGGCCGACATGGTGATCGAGGACGGGCCGGTCGCGCCCCGCGTGGTTGCCAAGATCGGCATCGCGCTGCTCGGCGCCCTAGAGGTGGCGCACGCGATCGGCGTGCTGCACCGCGACGTCAAGCCGGCCAACGTGCTGATCTGCTCCGACGGCCGGTGCGTGCTGACCGACTTCGGCGTCGCCCGGATGCCCACCGACGTGCAGCTCACCACGCCCGGCATGGTGCTCGGGTCGCCGCACTTCATCTCGCCCGAGCGGGCGATGGGCCAGGATTTCGGCCCGCCGAGCGATCTGTTCTCGCTCGGCGTCACGCTCTACACCGCCGTGGAGGGCCGCCCCCCGTTCGACAAGGGCGACCCGATCGAGACCATGCACGCGGTGGTCGAGGACCCGCCGGCCACCCCGCAGCGCAGCGGCCCGCTGACCGGCGTGCTGATGGGCCTGCTGGAGAAGGATCCGGCCCGCCGGTACGACGTGCACACCGCCCGGCGCATGCTGCGTGAGCTGCTCGCCGGCCCGCTGACCAGCAACGCCGTCGCGGTCAACTCGGTCACCGACCCGTACTCGGTGGTGCCGGTGCAGCGGCCGCCGATTCCGCTGCCCGCCGCGCCCGAGCCGAAGCCGACCGGGCAGATCGGCGGCCGGGCGATGATCGGCCCCGGCGAGTCACTGACCGACCGGCTCGCTGCCCTGCGCCGGGGCGAGCGCACCGAGCCCGGAGCGGCCGCGGGCAGCGCGGCGCTGGACGAGACCAGCGCGGACGCGCTGGCCGGTCCGCTGCACACCCCCACCGGCGCGATGCCCGCGCCGGGCGCCGCCCCGGAGGCCACCCAGCGAATCTCGCCGGACGCCACCCAGCGGTTCGGCGGGGGCGCGGGACCGGAGGCCACCCAGCCGGTGTACGGCGGCGGACACCCCGACGCCACCCAGCGGGTCAGCACGGGCCATCCCGACGCGACCCAGCCGGTGTACGGCCGCGGCGTGGACGCCACCCAACCGGTGTACGGCCGCGGCGCCGACGCCACCCAGCCGGTGTACGGCGGCAACCAGTGGTCGGTGCCGGGCACCGGCCAGCCGTGGGCCACCCCGCCCGCCGCGCCGGCCGACGGCGGTGCCCTCGGCAAGGCCCGCGGCGTCGGCAGGCAGCTCGTCGGCACGATCACGGGCTGGCCGCGCAAGGTCCAACTGGCCGCCGCCGGGGGTGTGGCCGTGCTGCTGCTGATCGTCGTGATCGCCCTCAACAGCGGCGGCGACGAGACCCCGCCGCCGATCGTGGGCACGCTGCCGACCGCCACCGCCGAGGCCCCGCCGGTCGAGATGCAGGAAGTCACGGCTAAGGGGATCACCGTCCAGGTACCCAAGGGCTGGGAGCGCAGGGACTCCGACGGCGTCTACGTCGACTTCGTCGACCCGCAGCAGGAGGGCCGGAAGGTGCGGGTGCTCGCCGAGAAATGGAAGAAGGGTGACTCGACGAGCTGGGCCAAGTCCGCCTCCCGGAACCTTGCCGGCAACAGCAAGTCCTGCGCCAAGCCGTACAACGAGATCGCGATGTCGGAGACGGACCTGGCCGGCAAGCCGGCGGCGGAGTTCGAGTACACCTGCGGCGAGGGCGACTCGATGCGGCACGGCGTCTGGCGCGGCGTGGTCGAGGACGGGAAGGTGTACTCGTTCTACCTGACCGCCAACGACGCGAAGTTCGCCGAAAGCAAGCCGATCTTCGACGCGATGGCCGGGTCGTTCCAGCTCACCGGGGCCAACTGAGTCGAGGCCGACGGGCAGTGGTGCCCCGACGCCGTGCTATCAAGAGGCCATGGCGGCGGAAACCACTGATCTTGACGAGCTTCGCGACCGGGCCCAGCGGTGGCTCGACGACGACCCCGACCCGGCCAGCCGGGACGAGTTGCGCGCGGTCCTGGACGGACTGCCGGGCAGCGGCCCGGAGCTGGCCGACCGGTTCGCCGGTCCACTGACCTTCGGCACCGCCGGGCTGCGTGGTCCGCTGCGCGCCGGCCCGAACGGGATGAACCTCGCGGTGGTCACCCAGGCCGCCGCCGGGCTGGTCGGCTGGCTCGCCGACCAGGGCGGTGAGGGACCGCTGGTCATCGGGTACGACGCCCGCTACGGCTCGCGGGCGTTCGCCGAGCGCACCGCCCAGGTCGCCACGGGTGCGGGTCGCCCGGCCCTGCTGCTGCCCCGCCCGCTGCCCACCCCGGTGCTGGCGTTCGCGGTGCGGCACCTCGGCGCGGTGGCCGGCGTCATGGTCACCGCCAGCCACAACCCGCCGCAGGACAACGGCTACAAGGTCTACCTCGGCGCGCAACTCGGCGGCGAGTTGGGCGCGGGCGCACAGATCGTTCCCCCGGCCGACGCCGGCATCGAGGCGGCCATCCGGGCGGTCGGCCCGCTGGCGAAGGTGCCGCTCGGCCCGGCCGGCAAGGTGCTCGGCGACGACCTGGTCGCCGCGTACGTGGAGCGGGCCGCCGCAGTGATCGATCCGAGCGGTCGGCGCGACCTGAAGGTGGCGTACACCCCGCTGCACGGGGTGGGCGGCGCGGTGCTGACCGCCGCCTTCGCCCGGGCCGGGTTCGCCGTGCCGGGCGTGGTGCCCGACCAGGCCGAGCCGGACCCGGACTTCCCCACGGTGAATTTCCCCAACCCGGAGGAGCCGGGCGCGGTGGACCGGCTGGTCGCGCTGGCCCGCGACCGGGACGCAGACCTCGCCATCGCCAACGACCCGGATGCGGACCGCTGCGCGGTCGCTGTCCCGGACGGTGCCGGCAACTGGCGGATGCTGCGCGGCGACGAGGTGGGCGCGCTGCTCGCCGACCACCTGATGCGCCGCGGGGTGACCGGCCTGTACGCCACCACCATCGTGTCCTCGTCCCTGCTGCGGGCCATGTGTGCCGCCCGAGGCCTGCCGTACGACGAGACGCTGACCGGGTTCAAGTGGATCGTCCGGGCCGGCGGCGGGAGCGAGCCGCTGGTCTTCGGCTACGAGGAGGCGCTCGGCTACTGCGTCGCGCCGGAGCACGTCCGGGACAAGGACGGCATCACCGCCGCGCTGAGCGTCGCCGAGCTGGCCGCCGGCCTCAAGGCCCAGGGCCGTACGCTCACCGACCGGCTCGACGAGCTGGCCGCCGAGTTCGGCGTGCACCACACCGACCAGCTGTCGGTCCGGGTGGACGACTTGCGGGAGATCGCCGGGATGATGGCCCGGGTCCGGGCGGCCACCCCGGAGACGCTGCTCGGGCACCGGGTCACCGAGGCGAAGGACCTGCTCCCCGGCGCGGACGTGGTGATCCTGCGGACCGACGCGGCCCGGGTGGTGATCCGCCCCTCCGGCACCGAGCCGAAGCTCAAGGCGTACCTGGAGGTGGTGGAGCCGGTCCCGGACGGCGACGTCCCCGCCGCCCGCACCCGCGCCCAGGCCGCGGTCACCACCCTCCGCACCGAGGTGTCCACCGCCCTCGGCCTCTGACCTCTCACGAGTTGATCAAGAGGTTTGCGTCGGCAGGGCGCGCCACCGAGAGGCAAACCTCTTGATCAACGACGGCAGTCGGGGGTCAGGCGCGCTTGCCGAGGGCGGCGTCGATCGCCTGGCCGAGCGCGGCGACCACCAGGCCGATGGAGGGGCGGACCACCGAGTCGTCCAGGCTGACGTTGCCGGAGAAGCCGGCGCCACCGGCGATCGCCTCCAGCCGGCGGCGGGCGTCCCGGGCGTCCTCGCCGGTCAGGCCGAGCGCCGGTTCCATCCGGAGCACCGCCACCAGGGTGGCGAGCGCGGCCGTCCGCTCATCGGGGGCCTGGTCGTCGGTCAGCGCCTCGGCCAGCCGGCGGCGGATGTCCGCCTCCACCGAGGCGTCCGCCACTGGGTAGCGGTGCACGTGGATGAAGCCCAGCTCGGTCTCGTCGATGTCCCGGACCACGCCCCGCCCGCAGAGGTCGCCGAGGATCCGGTCGCGCAGGCCGTGCCGCAGCCGCTGCACCCACGACGACGGGGTGTGCGGCGTGTCGGCGGCGATCCGGGCGAGGACCTCGTCGGCGATCGGCTCACCGGTCGGGGCCGGGTCGATCACCGCCAGGGAGCCGTCGGCGTACGCGATCCGGCCGGCCAGGGCCAGCTCGACCAGCACCGCCGCGGCCATCCCGAGGTCCAGGCTGATCCGGGGCATGGTCGCCTTGCCGGTTTCGTCGTCGTAGGCGAGGAGCAGCAACTCTTCGGCGAGCGCAACACCAGTCATGGCCCGGAACGGTAGCGGCTCCCCGCACCCCCGCGCACGGACTCGCCCACGCGGCGTCCGGACCCGACTGATTCACGGAAAGAGGGCCCATTCCGCACTGGATGGGCCCTCTTTCCGGGAATCTGCGCCTCGCCGGGAGGGCTCGGCCGGGGTGGGTCAGAAGCGGGGCATGCCGCCGAACTGGCGGTCGCCGGCGTCACCGAGGCCCGGGACGATGAACATCCGGTCGTTGAGGCCCTCGTCGATCGAGGCGGTGACCAGGCGCAGCGGCAGGCCGGACCGCTCCAGCCGCTCGATGCCGACGGGCGCGGCGAGGACGCAGAGCACCGTGATGTCGGTGCAGCCGCGGTCGGCGAGCAGCCGGCAGCAGTGCTCCAGCGAGCCGCCGGTGGCCAGCATCGGGTCGAGCACCAGCACCGGCAGTCCGCTCAGGTCGCGGGGCAGCGACTCCATGTACGCGCGGGGCTCGAAGGTCTCCTCGTCGCGGGCCAGGCCGACGAAGCCCATGGACGACTCGGGCAGCAGTCCCAGGGCGGCGTCGGCCATGCCGAGACCGGCCCGCAGCACCGGCACGAGCAGCGGCGGGTTCGCCAGCCGGGTGCCCTCGGTCGCGGTGACCGGGGTCTGGATCGGGTACTTCTCGACGGGGAAGGAGCGCGCGGCCTCGTACACCAGCATGGTGGTGAGTTCGTGCAGCGCGGCCCGGAACGACGCCGAGTCGGTCCGGGCGTCCCGCATGGCGGTCAGCCGTGCCTGGGCGAGCGGGTGGTCAATGACGTGTACGTCCACGAACGCTCAACCTACCGGGCAGACCGGCCCCGCACCGCACCTGCCGGCTGACCAGCGACGCCGCTCACGTGTGGCGCTCACGACCAGGCACCGTGACCAAGATCACACCTCCACGGGATGCGTACTATTCACGCCATGACGGCGACAGCGACGTCGGCCCGGTCGGACCTCTCCGAGCTGGGACGATCCGAGACCGCTCTGCGGACCTTCCTGCACGGCCTGCCGGGCGTGGATCAGGTCGGCGCGGAGCAGCGGGCGGCACAACTCGGCACCCGCTCCATCAAGACCACGGCCAAGGCCCAGGCGATCGACCTGGCGATCCGGATGGTCGACCTGACCACCCTCGAAGGGGCCGACACCCCCGGCAAGGTGCGGGCGCTCGCCACCAAGGCGCTGCGCCCCGACCCGGCTGACCCGTCCTGCCCGCACGTCGGCGCGGTCTGCGTCTATCCCTCGATGGTCCCGTACGTGGCGGAGGTGCTGCGCGGCAGCGGTGTGCACCTGGCCAGCGTGGCGACCGCCTTCCCGTCCGGCCAGGCGCCGCTGGAGGTCAAGCTCGCCGACACCCGGGCCGCGGTTGCGGCCGGCGCCGACGAGATCGACATGGTGATCAACCGGGGTGCCTTCCTGGCCGGCCGCTACCAGGAGGTCTACGACGAGATCGTGGCCACCAAGGAGGCCTGCGGGGACGCCCACCTCAAGGTGATCCTGGAGACCGGCGAGCTGGCCACGTACGACAACGTGCGGCGGGCCTCCTGGCTGGCCATGCTGGCCGGCGGCGACTTCATCAAGACCTCCACCGGCAAGGTGCCGGTCGCGGCCACCATGCCGGTGACCCTGGTGATGCTGGAGGCGGTCCGCGACTTCCGCGCCGCCACCGGGCGGCAGGTCGGCGTGAAGCCGGCCGGCGGGATCAAGACCAGCAAGGACGCGATCAAGTACCTGGTCATGGTCAACGAGACCGTCGGCCCGGACTGGCTGGACCCGGACTGGTTCCGGTTCGGCGCGTCCAGCCTGCTGAACGACCTGCTCATGCAGCGCACCAAGCTGACGACCGGCGTCTACTCCGGTCCCGACTACTTCACCCTGGACTGAGCGCGATGTTCGAATACGCACCCGCCCCCGAGTCGCGCTCGGTGGTGGACATCAAGCCCACGTACGGGCTGTTCGTCGACGGCACGTTCGTCGACCCGACCGACGGCGGCAGCTTCAAGTCGATCAACCCGGCCTCCGAGGAGGTCCTCGCCGAGATCGCCGAGGCCGGCAGCCAGGACGTGGACCGCGCCGTCCGCGCCGCGCGCAAGGCGTACGAGAAGGTCTGGGGCCCGATGCCGGGCCGCGACCGGGCCAAGTACCTGTTCCGGATCGCCCGCCTGATCCAGGAGCGCTCCCGCGAGCTGGCCGTGCTGGAGTCGCTGGACAACGGCAAGCCGATCAAGGAGTCCCGGGACGTCGACGTCCCGCTGGTCGCCGCACACTTCTTCTACTACGCGGGCTGGGCCGACAAGCTCGACCACGCGGGCTTCGGGCCGGCGCCGCAGCCGCTCGGGGTCGCCGCGCAGGTCATCCCGTGGAACTTCCCGCTGCTCATGCTGGCCTGGAAGATCGCCCCGGCGCTCGCCGCCGGCAACACGGTGGTGCTGAAGCCGGCCGAGACCACCCCGCTGACCGCACTGCTCTTCGCCGAGATCTGCCAGCAGGCCGACCTGCCCGCCGGCGTGGTCAACATCGTCACCGGCGCCGGCGACACCGGCCGGGCGCTGGTCGAGCACCCGGGCGTGGACAAGGTCGCGTTCACCGGCTCCACCGACGTCGGCAAGGCCATCGCCCGCGCGGTCGCCGGCACCCGCAAGAAGCTCACCCTCGAGCTGGGCGGCAAGGCCGCCAACATCGTCTTCGACGACGCCCCGGTCGACCAGGCCGTCGAGGGGATCGTCAACGGCATCTTCTTCAACCAGGGGCACGTCTGCTGCGCCGGCTCCCGGCTGCTGGTCCAGGAGTCGGTCGCCGACCGGGTGCTGGAGTCGCTGAAGCGCCGGATGGCCCAGCTGCGGGTCGGCGACCCGCTGGACAAGAACACCGACATCGGCGCGATCAACTCGGCCGCCCAACTGGAGCGGATCCGCGAGCTCTCCGAGGCCGGGGCCGCCGAGGGCGCCGAGCGCTGGTCGCCGGCCTGCGACCTGCCGGACCGGGGCTTCTGGTTCGCGCCGACCATCTTCACCGGGGTCACCCAGGCGCACCGGATCGCCCGGGAGGAGATCTTCGGCCCGGTGCTCTCCGTGCTCACCTTCCGCACCCCGGCCGAGGCCGTGGAGAAGGCGAACAACACGCCGTACGGGCTGTCGGCCGGGATCTGGACCGACAAGGGCTCCCGGATCCTGTGGCTGGCGGACCGGCTCCGGGCCGGCGTGGTCTGGGCCAACACGTTCAACAAGTTCGACCCCACCTCGCCGTTCGGCGGCTACAAGGAGTCGGGCTACGGCCGCGAGGGTGGCCGGCACGGGCTGGAGGCGTACCTCAATGTCTGAGCGGGTCGCGGTACGCAAGACGTACAAGCTCTTCATCGGCGGGAAGTTCCCGCGCAGCGAGTCGGGACGGTCGTACATCGTGCAGGACTCCAATGTCGTACTGGCCTCCCGCAAGGACGCGCGCGACGCGGTCGTGGCCGCCCGGGCCGCCGTGAAGGGCTGGGCCGGGGCGACCGCGTACAACCGGGGTCAGATCCTCTACCGGGTCGCCGAGATGCTGGAGGGCCGCCGCGAGCAGTTCGTCGCGCTCGGTGTGCCGGCCGACGAGGTCGACGCGGCGATCGACCGCTGGGTCTGGTACGCCGGCTGGTCGGACAAGCTCCCCCAGGTGTACGGCGGCGCGAACCCGGTGGCCGGGCCCTACTTCAACCTGTCCGCCCCCGAGCCGACCGGCGTGGTGGCCGTGGTGGCCCCGGAGGCGCCGGCGCTGCTCGGCCTGGTCAGCGTGATCGCCCCGGCGATCGTCACCGGCAACACCGTGGTGGTGGCGGCGTCGCCGGCGCAGCCGCTGCCGGCGGTGACCCTGGCCGAGGTGCTGGCCACCTCCGACCTGCCGGGCGGGGTGGTCAACATCCTCACCGGCCGGATCACCGAGACGGCGCCGACGCTGGCCGCGCACATGGACGTCAACGCGATCGACCTGACCGGGGTGAGCGACGCCGAACTGGCCGCCGAGCTGGAGGTCAAGGCGGCGGAGAACCTGAAGCGGGTGCTCCGGCCCGCCCCGGCCGGTCACGACTGGTTCGCCGACCCGGGCCTGGCCCGGATGACTGTGCTGCTGGAGACGAAGACTGTGTGGCACCCCAAGGGCGTCTAGCTCTGGTGGGGTTTCCGGCCGTCGCCATCAAGATCTGCACAAGTTCACGGGAAGAGTGGCCTCCGCGCGTCGGGTGGCCACTCTTTCCGGGTAAGAGGGCCCTCGCACGCCGCGGCGGCACAGGGGTCTACTACGGGGGGTAGGATTGGGGCGTGACTCGGCTGGGTGATCTCGAACGTGCGGTGATGGACGTCCTGTGGGACCTGGTCCCCGGCACGTCGGACGGGGTGACCGTCCGCGAGGTCGCCGACGCCCTGGACGGGCGCGAGCTGGCGTACACGACCGTGATGACGGTGCTGGACCGGCTCGCCGGCAAGGGCATGGTGCAGCGCCAGCGGGAGGGTCGGGCCTGGCGCTACCGGGCGGCGGCCAGCCGGGAGGCGCACATCGCCCAGCTCATGCTCGACGCCCTCGACCTCGGCGGCAGCCGGGACGCCGCGCTGGTGCGCTTCGCCCGCTCGGTGACCGGCACCGAGGCGGAGGTGCTGCGCGCGGCGCTGAGCGCCGAGGCCGGGCTGACGGACCGGGTCGAGGACCCGCGGGCCGGGCAGCCGAGGCTGGCCGACGAGGCGACGGACCGGTAGGGCGGCGGCCGTGGCGTACGCCCTGCACTTCGCCGCCAGCATCCTGGCCTGCTGGCTGACCGCGGAGGTGCTCGCCGCCTCGACGTGGACTTGGCGCGCCCCGCGGGTGGCGATCGTCTGCTGGCAGGCGGTCGGGCTGGCGCTCGGCCTCTCCGCGATGGGCCTGCCAATGGCGCTCGGCCTGGCCGCGTACGACCAACCGACCGGGAGCGCCCTGGTCGCCCTCGCCACCGACCTGGCCCACGGCACCCTGCCGGCCGGGGTCGGGGCGGTGCACCTCGGCCTGGTCGGGGTGGGCTTCGGCATCGGCGCGGTGCTGCTCACCACGACCGTCCGCAGCGTCTACGGCACGGTCCGGGCCCAGCGCCGGCACCGGGAGCTGCTCAGCCTGGTCGCCCGCCGGGATCCGACCGTGCCGGGCGCGCTGGTGCTCGACCACCCGAGCGCGGCGGCGTACTGCCTCCCGGGCGTGAAGCCCCGGGTGGTGGTCAGCGCCGGCACGCTCAGTCTGCTGGACCGGGCCGAGCTGGCCGCGGTGCTCACCCACGAGCGGGCGCACGCCCAGGAGCGGCACGATCTGGTACTGCTGCCGTTCACCGCGCTCGGCCGGGCCCTGCCCTGGTTCCGCTGGGTGCGGCACGCACAGGAGCGGGTGGCGCTGCTGGTCGAGATGCGCGCCGACGACAAGGCCCGCGAGCTGCACGCCGAGGCGCCGCTGGCCGGGGCGTTGCGCCGGTTCGCCGCCGCCGGGCACCGGATCACGCCGGCCGGCGCGCTCGGCCTCGGCGACCGGGACCTCGACGTACGGGTGCAGCGGCTGCTGGTCCCGGACCGGACACCCCGGCTGCTGGGCGCCACCGCGCTGGCCGTCACGACCACCCTGGCCGCCCTGCCGATCACCCTCTTCCTGAACTGACCGATCCACGACCAGCCGGGTCTCCAGGCCGGCGATATAGGTAGGCAGCCTACGTGTAGGCTCACTATCAAAAGCGAGCCAACCCGTGGGAGAACGACCATGGATCCCCTGCTCCTCGCCCGCCTGCAGTTCGCCACCACCACCTCGATCCACTTCCTCTTCGTGGTGGTCACCCTCGGCCTGGTCACCCTGCTGGTCGCGCTGCAGACCGCCGGCTTCATCACCGGCAAACCGGTGTACGAGCGGCTGACCCGCTTCTGGGGCCAGCTCTACGTGATCAACTACGTGCTCGGCATCGCCACCGGCATCGTGATGGAGTTCCAGTTCGGGCTGAACTGGAGTGGCCTGTCGCGGTACGTCGGCAACGTCTTCGGCGCGCCGCTGGCCATCGAGACGCTGGTCGCGTTCTTCCTGGAGTCCACGTTCCTCGGCATGTGGATCTTCGGGTGGCACCGGCTGCGCCGCGGCGTCCACCTCGCGCTGCTCTGGGGCGTCGCGCTCACCGCGTACGCCTCGGCGTTCTGGATCATGGTGGCCAACGCGTGGCTCCAGCACCCCGTCGGGTACGAGGTCCGCGACGGCGTCGCGCACCTCACCGATTTCGGCGCGCTGCTCACCAACCCCACCCTCACCTTCGCCTTCGGACACGTGGTGTCGGCGAGCCTGGTCACCGGTGGGATGCTGATGGCCGCGGTCAGCGCCTGGCACCTCATCCGGCGTACCCCGGACTTCGCGCTCTTCCGGAAGTCCCTACGGCTCGGGCTGCTCACCTTCGCGGTCGCGGTGGTCTTCCTGATCGGGTTCGGCTTCGCCCAGTTCGGCCCGGTCGGGGAGCTCCAGCCCACCAAGTTCGGCGGCGGCGCCGACCGGGACGCGCTGGTCGCCGAGTGGACCGCGCGGTTCGGCCCCGGCGACTACACCCCGCCGACGCTGTCCAACGTGGGTCTCGGCTTCATGATCCTGATCGGGATGGCGCTCTTCTTCGGCATCCTGGTGGTGCCGCTGCTCTGGCGGGATTGGATCATCCGGCTGCAGTTCCCGCTCTGGCTGATCCTGCTCGCCGTGCCGCTGCCCTTTGTCGCGGTGATCCTGGGCTGGATCGCCCGCGAGGTGGGGCGCCAGCCCTGGGTCGCGTACGGGCTGCTGCCGACCGGGCAGGCCGTCTCGCCGGTCGGCCCCGGGCTGATGCTCACCTCGCTGGTCGGCTTCACCCTGCTCCTCGGCACCCTCGCCGTCACCAACTGGGTGCTGCTGGCCCGGCACGCCGTCCGAGGCGCGCACGACCCCGCCCTCGGCCGCCCGCCCGCGCCCGACACCGACACCCGTCCCCACCCCGTGTTCGCCTGAGGGAGCCCGCCATGGAACTCGCCTGGTACGCCCTGCTCGGCCTCTTCTTCGCCACCTACCTCGTCCTCGGCGGCTACGACTACGGCGTCGGGCTGCTCCTCGCCCGCGGCGGCACCCTCGCGGCGCGGCGGGCCGCGCTCACCGCCGTCGGGCCGTTCTTCCTCGGCAACGAGGTCTGGCTGGTGGCCGCCGTCGGCATCCTCTTCGGCGCCTTCCCCACCCTGGAGGGCGAACTGCTCTCCGGCCTCTACCCGGCCGTGCTCGGCGCGCTGGCCGGGGTGGTGCTGGTGACCGCCGGCGTGCAGTTACGCAGCCGGCCGCACGCCGGCTCGGCCCGCGCCGGCTGGGACCGGGTGATCGTGGCCGGCAGCGTGCTCGCCGCCCTCGGCTGGGGCGCCGTGCTCGGCGGGCTGCTGCAGGGCCTACCGCTGACGGCCGACGGGCACGTGGCCGGCGTGGGTCACCTCTTCACCCCGTTCGTGGCCGCCGTCGCGCTGGCGACGCTGGCGCTGGTCGCCGTGCAGGGTGCGACGTTCCTCACCCTCCGGCTGCCCGCCGCCGACACCCCGTCGGTCGCCCGGCTGGCCCGGAGGCTGGTGCCGGCGGCGCTCGCCGCGGTCGCCGCGGCCACCCTGCTGGGCCTGCTCTCCGACCGGGTACGCGCCGCCGTGGCCCGCCCGCTGGTCGCCGTACTCCTGCTCTCGGCGCTGGTCGCGGCGTTGCTGGTGGCCCGCACGGCGCTCGGCCGCGGCCGGGCCGGGGTGGCCTTCACGGCGACCAGCGCGGCGCTGGCGCTGCCGGTGGCGCTGATCGGGGCGGCCCTCTGGCCCCGGGTGCTGGTCTCCACGGTCGACCCGGCCGCCTCGCTGACCGTCGCGGACGCCGCGGCGAGCGGGCCGACCCTGTCGCTGCTGGGCTGGCTCGCGCTGCCGCTCGTGCCGGCCCTACTAGGCTTTCAGGCGATGTGCTGGTGGGTGTTCCGGGGACGGACCGACGGCAGGGCACCGGTGTACTGGTGAATCGCCGCCCGTTCGACCCGCGGCTGCTGCGCCGGGTCCCCGCGGCCCGGCGCGACCTCGCCGTGCTCGCAGTGCTGGGCGGGCTGACCGCGCTGCTGGTGGTCGCGCAGGCCACCGCGCTGGCCACGCTGCTGGCGACCGCGATCGACGGGCGGCTGCACCGGGCGGCGCTGGCCGGCTTCGGCGCGGCGGTCGCCGCCCGCGCGCTGGTGAGCTGGGCGCAGGGCACGGTGGCCGCCCGGGTGGCGGCGACGGTGAAGGCCACCCTCCGGGCCGACCTGCTCCGCGCGGTCGGACGGCACGGCCCCACCTGGGTCGCCGGGCAGCGGGCCGGGCAGCTCGCCACCCTCGCCGGCCGGGGCCTGGACGCGCTCGACCCCTACTTCACCGGCTACCTGCCGCAGCTCGTGCTGAGCGTGACCGTGCCGCTGGCCGTGCTGGCCCGGATCCTCCTCGCCGACTGGAGTTCGGCGCTGATCATCGCGTTGACCATCCCGCTCATCCCGATCTTCGGCGCGCTGCTCGGCTGGCAGGCGCAGGCCGCCACCGAGCGGCAGTGGCGGCGGCTGTCGCTGCTCGGCGGGCACTTCCTGGACATGGTGGCCGGACTGCCCACGCTGCGCGCGTTCGGCCGGGCCCGGGCCCAGGTCGACGTGGTACGCCGGATGGCCGACGGGCACCGGCAGGCCACCATGAAGACGCTGCGCATCGCGTTCCTCTCGGCGCTGGTCCTCGAACTGGTCGCCACCCTGTCGGTGGCACTGGTCGCGGTGCCGGTGGGCATCCGGCTGCTCGGTGGCGGGATCACGCTCTCCACCGCGCTGCTGGTGCTGTTGCTCACGCCGGAGGCGTACCTGCCGCTGCGCGCCGCGGGCAGCCGGTTCCACGCCAGCATGGAGGGGCTGACCGCGCTGGACGAGGCGCTCACCGTCTCCGCCCCGCCGGCTCCCGCCGCGCCGGCCCGCGTACCGGCGCCGCCGCCCGGCGGCCACGGCGAGATCCGCTTCGAGGGCGTCACCGTCGCGTACGAGCGGACCACCGCGCTGCGCGACGTCACGCTGACCATCCGGCCCGGCGAACGGATCGCCGTCATTGGACCCAGCGGGGCCGGCAAGAGCACGCTGCTCGGCCTGCTGCTCGGCTTCGTCACCCCGACCGCCGGCCGGGTCACCGTCGGCGGGGTGGACCTCGCCGACGTCGACCTCGACGCGTGGCGGCGCCAGGTGGCCTGGGTGCCGCAGCGGGCCCACCTGTTCGCCGGCTCGCTGGCCGACAACATCCGCCTCGGCGCCCCGGACACCGCCGACGCCGCCCTCGCCCGGGCGGTCACCGACGCGGCGCTGGACGAGGTCGTCGCCGGGCTGCCCGAGGGCCTGGCCACCCCGCTCGGGGAACGCGGCCACGGCCTGTCCAGCGGGCAGCGGCAGCGGGTCGCGCTGGCCCGGGCGTTCCTCCGGGACGCCCCGCTGGTGCTCCTCGACGAGCCGACCGCCCGGCTGGACACCGCCAGCGAGACGGTCGTGCTGGCCGCCACCCGGCGGTTGGTCGCCGGGCGTACCGCGCTGCTGGTCGCGCACCGGCCCGCGCTGCTGGTGGACGCCGACCGGATCCTGCGGGTCGAGGACGGCCGGGTCACCGAGCTGAGCCCGGTGCCGGTCGGGAAGGTGACGGGATGAGCCGAGGCCCTGACCAGCCCGCCGGCGCGTCCGGGGAGCGCCCCGCACGGCCGGACAGGCCGGTTCCCGGACGGCCCGAGCAGCCGGGGATCTCCTCCGGCGGCGAGGTCGTGCCCGGACGGCCCGACCAGCCGGTGCGGGCCGTACCCGGGGGCGTCTCGCGGGACGGGGCGACCCCGGCCGCCCGCGACCCGGGCGCGCCGACCGCCGCCGAGGCGAACCCGCCGGAGCTGACGCCGGACGGGCCCGCCCCGACCGTCGCCGGACCGGGTGCCGGCCCGACGGATGCCGGGGGCGCGACGCGCGCCGAGTGGGCCGTGCTGCGGCTGGCCCGGCCCTGGCTGGGCCGGCTGGTGGGGGCCGGGCTGCTCGCCGCGGCCACGGAGTTCGCCGGGTTGGCCCTGATGGCCACCGCCACCTGGCTGCTGATGAGCGCCGCCGGGCGGCCGACGCTGGACCGGTTGACCGTGGCCATCGTCGCGGTCCGGGCCCTCGCCGTCAGCCGGGGCGTGTTCCGCTACACCGAACGGCTCGCCGGGCACGACGCGGTGCTGCGCATGATCACCGACGTCCGGGCCCGGGTCTTCGCCACCCTCGCCGCCGGGCGGGACGCCGCCGCCCAGCGGACCGGGGACGCGTTGAGCCGGCTCGTCTCCGACGTGGAAGCGGTGCAGGACCTGCTGCTGCGCGTGCTCGTACCGGGGTCCGCCGCCGCGCTGGTGAGCCTGCTCGCCGTCGGGGGCGCCGCGCTGATCTCGCTCCCGGCGGCCGGCGTGCTCGCCGTCGGGCTGCTGGTGGCCGGGGTGGCACTGCCCACGCTGGCCACCGCGCTCACCCGCCGGGCCGCCGACGAGGTGGCCCCGCTGCGCGGGGCGCTCGCCGTGGACGCGGTCGACCTGACCCACGGGGCCGCCGACCTGGCCGCGTTCGGCGCGACCGACCGGGCGCTGGCCGCCGCCGAGGGGCGCGCCCGGCGCCTCGCCCGGCTGGAGCGCCGGCTCGCCGCGACCGGCTTCGCGGTCGACGCGACCGGGGTGCTGGTCAGCGGGCTCACCGCTGCCGGTGTGGTCGTCGTGGCGTTGCGCGCCGGCGTCGGCGGGGTGCTGGTCGGCGTCCTCGCCGTCGGCACCCTCGCCGCGGTCGAGATCGCCCTCGCCCTGGTCGGGGCCGCCCGGCAGCGGACCCAGCTCCGCACCGGACTGGCCCGGGTGGCCGCCCTGCTCACCGCCCCGGCACCGCCCCCCGCCGCCGGTCCGGCGGCCCGCACCGGCGACCGGCACGACGTCCGGTTCGCCGGGGTGACGGTGCGGTACCGGGCGGGGGCGGCGCCCGCCCTGGACGGGGTCGAGTTGGACCTGCCGGCCGGCCGTCGGGTGGCCGTGGTCGGGCCGAGCGGGGCCGGCAAGAGCACGCTGGCGGCGGTGCTCACCGGCGCGGTACGCCCCGCCGCCGGCCGGGTCACCCTGGACGGGGTGGAGGTGTCCGCATACCCGGCCGAGGAGCTGCCCCGGGCGATCGGCGGGCTGCTCGCCGAGGCGTACGTCTTCCACGCCTCGGTCCGGGAGAACCTGCTGCTTGGCCGGCCGCGGGCGACCGAGGAGGAGCTGGCCGCCGCCACCCGCGCGGCCGGCCTGCTGGACTGGGTACGCGCCCAGCCCGACGGCTGGGACACCGTCGTCGGCGAGCAGGGCGGGCAGCTCTCCGGCGGCCAGCGGCAGCGGCTCGCGCTGGCCCGTGCCCTGCTGGCCGCCCCGGCGGTGCTGGTGCTGGACGAGCCGACCGAGGGTCTCGACCCGGCCGCCGCGGACGCCGTGCTCGCCTCGGCGCTGGCCGCCACCCCGGCCCACCACTCGGTGCTGCTGATCAGCCACCGGCTGAGCGGCCTGGCGGAGCTCGACGAGATCGTCGTGCTCGACGCCGGCCGGGTGGTACAGCGCGGCCGGCACGCCGAGCTGGTGGCGCAGCCCGGCTGGTACCGCGACCAGTGGCTGCTCCAGGAAGCGGCGGAGCGGGGCTACCTGGCGCTGGCACCCTGAGCACCCTTCCGGGAAATTCCCGGACGCGGTCCGCGCCGCGGGGTGGCAGGGTGGGTCCCATGCGGGGGTACGCGGACGTGCTCGTGGAGGAACGGCTGCGGGAGCTGGCCGGCCAGTTGCACGGGCCGGCCAGCCTCAAGGCCGACCTGCTGACCGAGGCGCGGCACGCGTTGCTGGACGCCGTCGAGGCATACCGGGAGGACGGCCTGCCGCCGGCGGAGGCCGAGCGGCGGGCGGTGGCCGAGTTCGGCAGCCCCGCCCAGCTCGTGCCCGACTACCAGGCCGAGCTGGCGGCCGGGGCGCTGCGCCGGCTGGCGCTGCGGGCGCTGGCGGTCGCGGTCCTGCTGATGGCCGGTGGCGACCTGACCTGGCGGGGGTCGAGCTGGAGCGACGGACCCCGGCCACCGGAGGGCTACCTGCTCCTGTCCGCCTCGCTGACCGCGATCTGGCTGCTGATCGCCGGCCTGGCGCTGGCCGGCCTGCTGCTCGGGGTCCTCGCCGCTCGATACCGGTCGTCCCGGCTCCCCCGGCTGGCGCGGGCTGCGGGCTTCGGGCTGACCGGCGGGCTGGCACTCGGCGCGGTCGCCGTCAGCGCCCTGTTCGGCTGGTCGGTCGGCCTCTGGAACGCGGCCCTGACCTGGCCCCCGATGATCATCGGCGCGGCGCTGGTGAGCGTCGGCTGGTTCGCGCTCGCCCGGGCGGCGCGCTGCTGGCTGCTGGCCACCCGCTGACGCCGGCCGGCGGCCGGTCGAGGCAGTCAGGCCGGTGCGCCCGGCGGCTCGCCCGGGCCGAGGAAACGACCGACCGTGGCGCTGAACTCGCGCCAGCCGGCCCGTTCGCCGGCGAGCGCCCGCCCCCCGGCCTCGGTGAGCTGGTAGGTGCGCCGCTCCCGGCCGTTGACGGTGCTCCACGAGCTGGCCACGTAGCCGGCCCGCTCCAGGCGGCGCAGGGCCGGGTAGATGGTGCCGGTGGGGAGGTCCAGGGTGCCGCCGCTGCGGGCCCGGAGCGCCTCGATGATCGCGTAGCCGTGCAGGGCGCCCTGCTCCAGCACGGCAAGCAGCAGCGCGTCGAGGTGTCCGTGCAGCGCCTGGGCCTTCATGTGTAGCAAGACTACTTGTCTGCCGGTCGGGACGCCACCGGGGTGCGGCTCCCGGCCGTACCGGGTCGCCGTTTAGGGTATGTGCGCAGAGTCACTCGGCGGCCGGAGGCGTCGCCGGGTGGGCAACCCGACAGCACACGGAGGTCAGCGTGGCCCGCCAGTCGCCCCACCGGCCCGACGCCGACGAGCCCGAGCTCGACGACACCACCCCGTCGGCCGCCGAAGACGAGGTCGAGGTCGACCGTCCGGCGGCGGACCGCGCGCTCTGGGACGAGTTGCGGGTCGACCCGGTGGAAATCGCCCTGCCCGCCGGCACCGGCTTCACCCTGCGGGCGTACCGGCCGGCACGGGAGCTGACCCCGACCGACGTCGCCGAGCGCGACCAGGACGACCCCTTCCTGGCCCGGCGCCAGGTCGTCGAGACCGAGGACGACGAGGAGGTGGTGATCCTCGACGAGGAGTTCGCCGCCCTCACCGCCGAGGAGGAAGAGGACGAGGAGCGCCCCAAGGGTCGCCGGCGCGGCACGGCCGAGGCGGCGGACGAGGACGCTGAGGACGCCGACGAGGACGAGGACGAGGCGGACGAGGACGCGGGCGACGAGGAGGTGCCCGTCTTCCTCAGCCACCGCGGCAAGCTGCTGCTGTTCAAGTCCCCGGAGTCGCTGGTCAGTTTCATCCGTTCCGGCGCGCCCAACGACCTGTCTCAACTGGACAGCTGGAATGAATTGTCCGAACGGGTGGAACCCGGCGACATCGCCCCGCTGGACGAGGACACCTACGAGCTCGACCTCGTGGTGGAGAACCTCCGCGGCGGCCACGACGCGTGGGACCCCACGCTCCTGATCGAGGCCGGCGAGATCGCCCGTGACCTGGCGTACGCGCTGCAGCTACCAGCCGTGCTGGACATGCTCTCCGCAGGCTCGAGCCTCGACGATCTGGACGAGTCGCTGCGGGCGAGCGTCAACGGTGGACTCGGTGGTTTCCTGGGTCGGCGCCGGCTGAAGAAAATCGGGGCACAAACCGCAAGTTTGGGTTGGCGCACCATTGTCGGCAAGATCTCTGCCGTTGTGGACTGGCGCGACTGACCCGGACCGGGGAGCATCAGTCTCTGGCAGAGCATGACCTGTGTCCCGGGAGGAGGACGACGCCGTGGCGCTCGTGCGCGTGTACTGCGGTCTGGCCTCGGCGGATCCGGCCGACCGGCCTGCTTCGGCCGGTTCGACGCTGACGTCCGCTGTGGTCGACGACGCAGGCCGTCTGCTGCATGTCTACGAGATCGGCGACGACCCCGCTGGCTACGCCCAGCTGGTCGCGCTGCTCGTGGAGCGGTCGGGCGGGCCGAGCGGTGCGGCCATCGCCGCCGACAGTGACGACCACACCGTCACCTCGCTGCTCAGTGCGGCCGGTCGGCCACTGGCGATCGCGGACGACGACTCGGTCGACGACTTCGCCGAGCGCTTCGCCGACGACGACTCGCTGGAGGAGATGCAGTCCCCGCCGGCCGAGCGCCGGGCGGTCGGGCTGGCCCGGGCGCTGCAGGCGGGCGCCCTCTCCGCGGTCACCCTGCCGGCCCCCCGGGATCTCGCTGGCTACAAGCAGGTCCTCGCCGCGCACGCCGCGCTGGCCAGCGGGCGGCACTCCGCCGCCGTGGCGCTGCGCGAGGTGCTCCGCGAGCTCTACCCGGCCGCCCTCCGCGCCTACCCGGACCCGGCCGAGCCGGTCTCCCTGGCCATCCTCGACGCGCTGCCGGAGCCCGGCATGCTCAGCGGCACGGTGGCCCGGGGCCGCGAGGTCGGAGTCGCCGCAGACGCGGTCGCCGCGCACCTCGCCAGCGAGGGCGTCGCGGACGCCGACACCATCAACGACGCGGTCACCGCGCTGCGGGTCGCCATCGCCGAGACGCCTCGACGGGCCGCCGTCAACCGGGCGCTCACCGCCGCCGTCGCGGAGACGGTCCGGCAGGCGGTCTCCGCCGTCCGGGCCTGCGACGCCGGCTGCGAGGCCCTGGTCGACGCGCTCAGCGCCCGGGTGACCACGCCCGCCCCGGCACCGGGCCGCCGGGCCGTCACCGGGCGAGGCGAGCCGGTCGACGATCGGCCCACCCTCGGCAACACCGGCACCGGCCTGCGTACGGTCCGGCCGGCGGAGCCCGAGCCGGTCGGCCGACGCACCCGCCCCGAGCCGGTCTCCGGGCCGGCCGCGCCCGCGTCGCCCCGTCCGCTCGGCCCGCCGCCGGTCGCCCCGGCACCGGTCGCGCCGCCGCCCGTCGCCCCCGCCCCGGTCACCCCGGCCGCCGCCAGCGGCCGGCCGACGTCCGCGCCGCCGGCGCGTACCGAGCCGACCGGCGCGCCGCTGCCGCAGCGGGTGGACGCCCCGGCCAACCGGCCGATCTCCGCACCGCCCCCGCCGCCGCCCGGGATCACCCCGATCGCCCCTGCCCAGCGGGGCAAGGTGCCGCCGGCCGAGGCCGGCGAGCCGTTCCGCCCGACGCTGACCACGGCGGCAATCAACAGCGCCCGGGCCGAGCGGCAGCGGACCGTTATCCCGCCCCGGCCCAAGACCAACCAGGAGCCGCCGACCGGCGGCTTCAGCGCCACCGACCTGAACGTCCCGGTGCCGACCCCGCGCCCCAACCAGGAGTCCGCTCCCCCGGGCTCCCGGGCCAACTGGCCGCTCGTCAACAACAGCGACGACCAGGACGACCGCGCCGTCCAGGCGCCGCCCGCCTACTCCTATGGCGGGGGCGTGGACGCGCCGAGCGACCCGGGCACCAGCCGGGTCACCCCGCCGTGGCTCGCGGACGACCTGCCGCAGGAGCCGCCGATGCTCCGCCTGGTGGAGCCGCCACCGCTGGCCGACCGGGCGCTACGCGACGAACTGGACGCGCCGACCGACCCGGGCCTGGACGCGCCGTCCCTGCGGCTCGTCGAGCGGCAGGAGGCGACCAGGCAGGGCCGCCCGGCGCCCCGCGCCGAGCTGCCCACCCCGCCGGAGCGGCGGCCCGAGCCGAAGGAGCACCGGCCACCGCCGGTGTCCGACGAGGGCGACGGTGACCTGCTGATCTTCGCCCAGGCGAAGTCCGCCTGGTTCGTCGGGCACGGGGACGAAGCCGACCTGGACTGGTCGAGCACCGCGGACACCGGCTGGCAGGCCGCCCAGCAGGCGGCCCGCCCGTCGGTGGGTACGGAGACCAAGGCCGGTCTGCCGAAGCGGGTCCCGCAGGCCAACCTGGTGCCGGGTTCGCCGCTGCGCGAGGAGCGTCCACTGCGGATCGTCCGGAACGCGGCCAGCCTCGCCGAAAACACCACGGGTTACTTCCGAGGTTGGCGGCGTGGCCAGGAGATCGGCGGCTTCGCCGTCGGCGGCCGCCCCGGCCGGGAGGCCGCCGGTGGCTGGGACTTCAGCCGGGACACCGGCGACCGCGACGACGAGCGGGAGTACGAGTACCGTTCCGCCGGCTACCGGTCCTGATCCGCGCCGTACGGCTTCCCACCCGCGCGTCCCTGCCCGAGGGTGAGTCATGCTGCGCTGGCCCGGTGCACGTACGTCTACGGCTGCGGGCGTACCTGCCGAGGCAGGTGTGGCCGAGGGCATCAGCGGGGCGTTCGCCTTCGCACCGCTGCGGCACGACGGTATGGACAGCGAGAAGCGCCCGGTGGCCGATGGCCACCGGGCGCTTCTGTCACGCCGGTCAGGCGGGGGCGACCGCCCGGGAACGCCGCATGGTCAGCACGTACTCGACCAGCGAGATCAGCACATGCTTGGTCGACTCCCGGTTGCGGGCGTCGCACGCCACCACCGGCACCTCGCTGGAGATGGCCAGCGCGTCCCGGACGTCCTGCGGGTCGTGGTACTGCATGCCGTCGAAGCAGTTGATGGCCACCAGGTACGGCAGCCGCCGGTGCTCGAAGAAGTCGATCGCGGCGAAGCAGTCGGCCAGCCGGCGGGTGTCGACCAGCACCACGGCACCGATGGCACCCCGGACCAGCTCGTCCCACATGAACCAGAACCGCGTCTGACCCGGCGTACCGAACAGGTACAGGATCAGGTCCCGATCGATCGAGATACGACCGAAGTCCATCGCCACCGTGGTCGTCGTCTTGCCCGGCACCTGCCGGGTGTCGTCGACGCCCACGCCGGCGGAGGTCATGATCGCCTCGGTGGTCAGCGGCGTGATCTCCGAGACCGAACCGACCAGCGTCGTCTTGCCGACGCCGAACCCACCGGCAATAACGATCTTCGCCGACGTCACGCGCCCACTCGGGGCCGACGGCCGGTGCGACATGTCAGAGCCTGCGAAGTCCACTCAGCACCCTCTCCAGCAGTTCAGTGCCCACCGCGTCGTCGGAGTCGTCCAGGATGGTCGGCTCGTGGACCGCGACCAGGCCGTCCGTCGCCATGTCGGCGATGAGCACCCGGGCCACGCCGAGCGGAAGCTGCATCCGCGCCGCGATCTCGGCGAGCGACTGCACGCGTCCGTCACACAGCGCGGCGATGTACTGGTGCTCACGACCCTGGCCGCCATTGCCATTGGCAACGGCCCGGCCGCGCACCGTCGTCTCGACGAGCGCCTCCAGGGCGATCTCGAGCCGGGGACGGGTACGACCGCGGGTCACGGCGTATGGACGGACCAGCGCTCCGGTCGGCTCGTCACGATCGGCCATGTCGCCGCTCACCTCCTTCGTACCCGGCACCGGCTCGCCCCGGTGGAACTCGTCGTTGTCGTAGTCGTTCCCGCTTCTGACCCACCGGTCAGCGCGTCGGTCAGCCCATCATCCCGACAGCCGTACGCGGCTGCGGGGTCAGGGCGTCGCCCACCCGGTCGACGAGCAGGGCCATCTCGTAGCCGACCTGCCCCACGTCGCAGCTGCGCGCGGCGAGTACCGCGAACGACGAGCCGTCCGAGATGGACATCAGGAACAGGAAGCCGTTGTCCATCTCGACGACGGTCTGCAGCACCGCCCCACCCTCGAAGCAGCGCGCCGCGCCCTGGGTCAGGCTGACCAGGCCGGACGCGATCGCCGCGAGCTGGTCCGCGCGGTCCCGCGGAAGGTCACGGGACGAAGCGAGAAGCAGGCCGTCGGCGGAGACCGCGACCGCGTGCGCCACACCGGGCACCCGGTCGGCGAAGTTGGCGAGCAGCCATCCGAGATCCTGCGTACTAGTCATCGTTGTTGCTCCTTCTGTCCGCTCCCGGCCACGGGCCTGAGCCAGACTGCGAGGACTGCTGACCGCCCGGAGTGGCCTCCGAGCCGGCCGAGTTGCTGTCGGTCGGGTGGTTACGCCCCCGCTGCACGCCCCGGTGGTAGGCCGACAGCAGACCCCGGACGCCTTCCGGCGTCCGGCGCTGCACCGAGGCGGACGGCTTCTCGATACCGCCCGGGACGAGCTGCGCCATCGGCACCCGCTTGGGGAGGCCCTTCTGGGTGGTCTCGGCGACCGGGACCTCGGTGGCCGCCGAGGCGGCCCGCCAGCCGTCGTCGGCCACGGTCTGCCAGCCGGGAGATGGCTGTTGCGGCCGCCGGCTCGGCAGTGCTTCGGCGTAATCGGGACGGACGCCTTCGTTCGCCGATCCGTTGTCGCGCGGTGCTCCGCCAGCCGTCGGAGTGTGTGCCATCGGTGTGTTACCTGTCGTCCCGGGTGTTGTCTGCTGGACGGCCTGACCGGCGGCGTCGACCTTGGCGAACTGCTGGGTGGCCGCACCGTTCGCCGCCGGGCCTTGCGCTGCGGCGGTCTCCTCCGGCCCCGGCTTGCGGGTGCGGAACCAGGCCGACTCCAGCTCCCGGAAGATCGGCAGCTCCATCGTCTCGTCCGCGTACCGCTGGCGGTTGGCCGTCGGCTGCGGCGTGGTCGGCCGCGGCGCGGGGGCCGACGCGGGCCGGCTGAGCGCCGGCGGCGTCTCCGGCCGGGCGACCCGGGGCAACTCGGTGGTCATGTCCAGGCCGGCAGCCAGGCGCTCCGGCACCGGCGGTGCGGCGGCCGGGTCCGGCGCGGGAACCGGCGGCCAGGCCGGCGGGGCGCCGAAGCTGGGCGCGGGGGTCGGCGGGGCCGGACGCGGCAGGTGGCTCACCGGCGGCACGGAGACCGGCTGGCCGGGGGCGGGCGAGGCCGACACCGGCTGCGCCGAGACCGGCGCGGCCGAGACGGGGTGGCCCGAGACCGGCGAGGCCGAAACGGGTACGCCGGATACCGGCGGCGCGGAGACCGGCGGGAACGGCGGGCCGGAGACCGGCGGCGGGTTGTACGGCCACGCCTCCGGGCTGCTCGGCAGCTGCCGCGGGATGGGCGGCTGCTGGCCGGTGCTGGCCGGGTCGCCGTCGGCCGGGCTGCGCCGCTGCGGCAGCGGGTCGACCGGCTGGCCGTTCGACGTGCGGGGGGTGTAGCCGTCACCACCGGCGGCGCCGCTGGCCCCGGTCAGGTCGGACCAGGCCGGCATCGAGCGCGCGCCACCCGAGCTGGCCGGGGTGCCGGCGCCGTTGCGCGGCGCCGCGTCGAAGGCCCGCCCACCAAATGTCACCTGGTTGCCGGACGAGCCCGGGCGCGGGGCCGGCGGGGTCTGCGGGCCGTTGTTGAGCGCGGCCACGGCGCCGAATGCGGCGGCCAGGCCACCGCCCTGCGGTGGGCCGGCCGCGCCGGCCGGGAGGGCGGGCGTCGGGTGGCCCCGGCCGGAGAGGGCGCGCGGCACCAGGACCGAGGTCGGCAGCGCGACGTCGGCCACCATGCCCCGGTCGCCGCCGGGCCGCAGCTCGACCTTGACGCCGTGCCGGGCAGCGAGCCGCGCAACCACGACCAGGCCCATCATCCGGGAGACCGCGACGTCCACCTGCGGCGGAGTGGCGAGCCGCTCGTTCAGCTCGCGCAGCTGCTCGGCGCTGATGCCGATGCCCCGGTCCTCCACGTAGAGCGTCGCGCGGTCGCCCACCCGGCGGGCCTCCACCATGACGTGGGAGTCCGGCGGGGAGAACGCGGTGGCGTTGTCGAAGAGCTCGGCGACCAGGTGCACCAGGTCGTTGACCGCGTGCGCGGCGACCTCGATGTCCCGGTCGATCACGCCGAACTCGATCCGGGTGTAGTGCTCGACCTCGGACTGGGCGGCGCGGAGCACGTCGATGAGGGCGGCGGGCTCGCGCTGCACGCGGGTGGAGTCGGCACCGGCGAGAACCAGCAGGTTCTCGTCGTTGCGGCGCATCCGGGTGGCGAGGTGGTCGAGCTGGAACAGCTCGGCCAGCCGGTCCGGGTCCTCCTCGCCGCGCTCCAGCCGGTCGAGGTGGCCGATCAGCCGGTCGACCAGGATCTGCGACCGGCGGGCCAGGTTGACGAACATCGTCGCGACGGACGCCCGGAGGGCGGCCTGCTCGGCGGCGGTCCGGACGGCCTCCAGGTGGACGGCGTTGAACGCCTCGGTCACCTGGCCGAACTCGTCCTTGCTGCGGACCGGCAGCGGCTCGGCGATCTGGTTGGCCAGCTGCACCGGGGTGAGCTGTCCGGTGACCTGCGGGTCCCGCAGCCGGGCCACCGCCTGCGGCAGGCCGTACTGGGCCACCGAGAGGGCGCCCTGCCGCAGCTCGCGCAGCGAGCGGGCCATCGAGCGGGCGACCAGGTACGCGAAGAGGATAGCCAGCAGCAGCATGCTGAGCAGCAGGCCGGTCTCCAGGAACACCTGGGTCTGGGTGGCCGAGCGGAGGCTGCCGGCCTGCCGGACCACGTTGCCGTCGAGCCGCTTCTCCACGGTACGGAGCAGCTTGGCGTTGGCCACCATGGCCTTGTCCCACTGGTCCGTGTTGACCTGGACATCGGACAGTTTCGCGGCGCTGCTGATCTGACGCTGGTAGTTCAGCGACTCGCGCAGGTCGGGGCCGGAGACGGTCTGCTCGTAGAACGCGGAGTCGGCCTGGTTGGCGATCGCCTTGAAGTTCTCCTGCGCCTGGATCCCGCCGGTCCCGGTGGCGATGAATTTGTCGCGTAGCGCCGGGGTGAGGGCCCTGCCCAGCAGGGCCTGGTGGACGACCAGGCGGCGCTGGGACAGCCACTCCTTCTCCCGGGCGACGGCGGCACCGGCCCGCATCCGGTCGCTCAGGTCGTTGTCACCGGCGAGCTGGGTGGCCGAGTCCCGGATCGAGATGAGGTCGTTGATCAGTCCCTCGTACGCCTGCTGCGCGTCGCTGATGCTCATCTTGCCGTTGAGCACCTGGCTCCGGGTCCCCGGCAGGTCGGAGAGGCTCTTGTCGATCTTGCCGAGCAGGCGATCGAAGTTCGCCGGCAGGCCGTCGATCGCGTTCCGCTCCTGCCGGTAGGGCGTCTTCACCTGGTCGACCCGCTGGTTGGCCCGGTTGTAGGCCTCCTCGTACTGGGCCCTGGTCTGGACCTGGCTCGAGCCGAGCCACAGCACCGCGTTGACCCGCTCGTCCTGCAGCGTGTCGACCAGATCACCCGAGTAGCCGATCAGATTGGCCAGGTTGCCTGCCCGGTTGGCATCGTTGAGCGTCCCCAGGTGGTCGACCAGACCACTGGTGCCGACCACGACCGTGGCGATGGTCGGCACGATCATGATCAGACCGAGCTTGGACCAGATCGGCATGTCGCGGAGCCGGCTGGCCGGCCGGCGCAGCCGCGACAGGAAGGAGCCCGCCGTCGTTGGCCGTTTGCTCACGTCACCGCCCTCGCATTACCGCGTCCGGACGTCGCCGTTGGGCAACGCCGAGCGACCGACCCGGCGGGTCGGACCTCCGAGATTCCATCACGCCGCCCGGCAAACGGAAAGCCCAGGTTGTCCGTCGCCGTTGGTGTGATGAGATGTTGATGCAATTTGGCAGCAATCTGTCTGGCCGGAGTCACTGAAAGTAATGGAACACCCTCACCGCGTCGTCCTCCTCGCTGGACCCTCCGGCTCCGGAAAGTCGTACATAGCCGAGCGAACCGGACTTCCTGTGCTCTGCCTTGACGACTTTTACAAGGACGGCGATGACCCTACGTTGCCGCGCCGGAACGGGCAGGCCGACTGGGAGTCGCCCCTGTCCTGGGACGCGGATGCAGCGGTGGACACGATTGCCCGACTGGCCCGGGACGGCAAGGCCGAAGTGCCGGTTTATGCGATCGGCGCAGACCGTAAGGTGGCCACCCGGCCATTTGATCTCGCCGGATCGCCACTTTTCGTGGCCGAAGGGATCTTCGCCGCCGAGATCGTCGACGAGTGCCGGCGTCGCGGCCTGCTCGCCGGGGCGTACGCGCTGCGCCGGCCGCGGGGGGCGACCTTCGTCCGCCGACTCGCCCGCGACCTCTCCGAGCAGCGCAAGGCGCCCCGGGTGCTGATCCGGCGCGGGGTTGCGCTGCTCCGCGCGGAGCCCGCGGTGCTGCGCCGGCAGACCGGGCTGGGCGCCGAGGCGGCCCGGGCCGGCGAGGTGCTGCGCCGGGTGGCCGCGCTGCTCGCCGGCCACCCGCACCAGCATCCGTGATCAGCCGATCAGCTTGGCGTACGCCGGCTTGATCACCTCGTCGATGATCGTCAGCCGCTCGTCGAACGGGATGAAGGCACTCTTCATCGCGTTGATGGTGAACCACTGGAGTTCCTTCCAGCCGTAGCCGAAGGCCTCCACCAGCAGCGCCATCTCCCGGGACATCGAGGTGCCGCTCATCAACCGGTTGTCGGTGTTGACGGTCACCCGGAAGCGCAGGTCGCGCAGCAGCCCGATCGGGTGCTCGGCGATCGACGGCGCCGCCCCGGTCTGCACGTTCGACGACGGGCAGAGCTCCAGCGGGATCCGCTTGTCCCGGACGTACGCGGCCAGCCGGCCCAGCACCGGCGGCGACCCGGGGGTGATGTCGTCGACGATCCGGACGCCGTGCCCGAGCCGGTCGGCGCCGCACCACTGGATCGCCTGCCAGATCGACGGCAGCCCGAACGCCTCGCCGGCGTGGATGGTGAAGTGGAAGTTCTCCCGCTGGAGGTACTCGAAGGCGTCCAGGTGCCGGGTGGGCGGGAAGCCCGCCTCCGCGCCGGCGATGTCGAAGCCGACCACCCCGGTGTCCCGGTGCCGGACGGCCAGCTCGGCGATCTCCTCGGAGCGGGCGGCGTGCCGCATCGCGGTGAGCAGCGTGCCGATCCGGATCGGGGTGCCCGCCTCGGCGGCCAGGACGCTGCCCTCGACGAAGCCGGCCACCACGGCCTCGACCACCTCGTCCAGGGTCAGGTTCCGCTCCAGGTGCTGCTCGGGGGCGAACCGGACCTCCGCGTAGACCACCCCGTCGGAGGCCAGGTCCAGCGCGCACTCGCGGGCCACCCGGCGCAGTGCGGGCGCGGTCTGCATGACGCCCACGGTGTGCGCGAAGGTCTCCAGGTATCGCTCCAGCGAGCCCGAGTTGGCCGACTCGACGAACCAGCGGCCCAGCGCCTCCGGGTCGGTGGTGGGCAGCTCGTGGCCGACCTCGGCGGCCAGCTCGACGACCGTCGCCGGCCGCAGACCGCCGTCCAGGTGATCGTGCAGCAGCGCCTTCGGGACCTTGATGATGTCCTCGTACCGGATTGCGACCATGCACAGACCCTAGTCACCGACCGCGCGGCGCGGGACGGGGCCGGCTCAGGGCCGCCAGCCGTACACCCGCTCGACGGCGAGGCGGAGGACGAGGCGGCCGTCGGCGACCATCGCGGCCCGGTAGTCCGCCCAGTCCGGGTGCTCGCCCCGGATCCGCCGGTAGACCTCCACCAGCTCGTCGACCGTGGCGTCGTCGGTCGCCTCGGCCGGCGGGGTGACGGTCACGGTTCCCTCCGTGACCGCGTACGCCCCACCGTCGGGGGTGGTGACGTGGAAGCTGGCCCTCGGATCGCGCCGCAGGTTGCGTACCTTCGCCCGGTCGGCGGTGGTGGAGCAGCGGATCAGCCCCGGCTCGGCCAGGTAGTCCACGTTCGACAGCTGGGGCCGGCCGTCCCGGCGCAGGGTCACCAGCACCCCGCGCCCCCGCTCGCCGAACAGCTCCCAGAGTTTGGTTGACATGTCATCGACCGTAGGACGACTTCGGTGACATGTCAACCAGTCGGGTAGGATCGCCGTATGGACGAACCACGCTGGCTGGACGAGCGGGAGGACCGCGCCTGGCGCGGCTACCGCCGGATGCGCCGGCTGCTCGACCTGGCGCTGGCCCGCGAGCTGATGCAGGACGCGGGCCTCTCCGAGCCGGACTACGACGTCCTCTCCGACCTCTCCGAGGCGCCCGAGCAGCGGCTACGGCTCAGCGAGCTCGCCGACCGCATGCTCTGGTCCCGCAGCCGGCTCTCCCACCACCTGTCCCGGATGCAGCAGCGCGGCCTGGTCACCCGCGAGGAGTGCCCCTCCGACGGTCGCGGATCGATCGTCGCGCTGACCCCGGCCGGCCGGGCCGCCATCGCGGCCGCCGCGCCGGGCCACGTCGCCGCCGTCCGCCGGCACCTGATCGACCTGCTCACCCCGGAGGAGGTCACCGCGCTGGGCGCGCTCACCCAGCGGGTGGTCGACCGCCTCGCCGGGCGTCCGGCCGTCCCGGAGGCCTGACGTGGACCATCGCATCCTCGATCGGTTGCGCTGCCCGGTCTGCGCCGAACCGCTCGCGGAGACCACCGCCGGCACCACCCGGGCGCTGCGCTGCCCGCGCCGGCACAGCTTCGACCTCGCCCGCCAGGGGTACGTCAACCTGCTCGCCGGGCGCACGCCGCACTCCGGGGACAGCGCCGACATGGTCGCCGCCCGGGCCGACTTCCTCGCCGCCGGCCACTACGACACCGTCGCCGCCGCGCTCGCCGCAGCCGCCGCCGAGGTGGTCGACCGGGTCCGCGGCACCACGGACGCGGCGACGACGCGGGGTGACCGCCGCGCGGACGGCACCAGCGCGGCGGAGGCGCCGAGCCCGCTCGTGGTGGACGCCGGCGCGGGGACCGGCTGGTACCTCGCGGCGGTGCTGGCGGCGCTGCCCGACGCCGTCGGCCTGGCCCTGGACGTCGCCAAGCCGGCGCTGCGCCGCGCGGCCCGCGCCCATCCGCGCGCCGCCGCGGCGCTCGCCGACACCTGGCAGCGGCTCCCGCTCGCCGACGCCTCAGCCGCTGTGCTGCTCAACGTCTTCGCGCCGCGCAACGGCCCGGAGTTCCACCGGGTGCTGGACTCGGCCGGCGCGCTGCTGGTGGTCACCCCCGCCGAGGACCACCTGGCCGAACTGGTGGCCGCGCTGGACCTGCTCCGGGTCGACCCGGTCAAGGCCGACCGGGTGGCGGGCAGCCTCGGCAGCCACTTCGTCGAGGAGTCGGCGACCCTGCACCGGGCCCGACTGGCGCTCACCCGGCCCGAGGTGGCCACCCTGGTCGGGATGGGCCCCAGCGCCTGGCACACCGACCCGTCCCGGCTCGCCGAGCGCATCGCCGCGCTGCCCGAGCCGGTGCCGGTCACCCTCGCGGTCCGCCTCGGCGGATACCGGCCGCGCTGACCGTCTCCTAGGTGGAGAGGTCGACCTCTTCCCAGCCCGGCGGCTCGTCGTGGTACGGCCCGCGCAGCACCACCGCCCACTCCAGCGCCCACCGGCGCTGCCCGATGGCGTTCGCGTCGACCAGCCCGGGCAGCGCCCGCCCGGCCTGCTCCGTCTCCAGATACGCCCAGTCCAGGCAGTAGTGCAGGTCGAGCAGGGCGGCGGCGTCGGCCGGGTGCTGCGGGGCGGCCAGGATCCGGGCCCGCCACTGCGGAAAGGTCTCCCCGGCGACGATATTGGGCATCCGCTCCACCAACCGCTCGTCCACCGGCACCGTGGGGTCCAGCTCCTTGGCCAGTCCGAGCACCCAGGCCAGCGAGAAGAGCGCGTCGTGGTGCAGCACGAACGAGCGGTGGTCGCCCTTGCCACCCATCACGAACTGCCACTCCGGCGGAGTCACCAGGTCAACCAGGTGCGACTCCAGCAGCCAGCTCATGGCGGCCTGCGCCGGCATCCCGAAGCACCGGGCCAGGATCACGTGCAGGATCGCGATCCGAGCCTCGACCTCGGCGGTGGGGCGCAGCTCGATCTCGTCGCCCGGTTCCCACACCAGCGGGAACTGCGGCGGCGGCAACGGCAGGCCCAGCCGGGACAGCTCATCGAGGCTCGCCTCACGGACGGCCCGCGGGTCAGGGGCGGGTACGCGCACGGCTCAGGTCCCTGTCTGCTCGCATCGGCTCATCGCCGGTCGCTATCCCCCCTTGGCCAGGGAGGATAGCGGCTCGGCGGGCTCAGCACCACGGCCGGAGCCGGGCCGGACCCTCAGCCGATCCGGTCGATCACCAGCGGCGCCACGGCCGGCGCGGCCGGCGCGACGCGGACCGCCTGCTGCGCCTCGGCGAGCGCGGCCGGAATCCGCTCCGCGTGCTCGGCGCGCAGCTCGTAGAGGGGCTCGCCGACGCGTACCCGGTCGCCGGGGCGCCTGTGCAGCACCACGCCGGCCGGGATGCTCACCGGGTCCTCCTTGCGGGCCCGGCCGGCCCCGAGCCGCCAGGCGGCCACGCCGATCGCGTACGCGTCCACCTCGGCGACGTAGCCGTCCTCGGCGGCGCGGACCACCTCGACCTCGTTGGCCGTGGGCATCGGGGCTTCCGGGTCGCCGCCCTGTGCCCGGATCATCGTCCGCCAGGCGTCCATCGCCCGGCCGTCGCGCAGCGCCGCCGCCGGGTCGGCGTCCGGCAGGCCGGCCGCGTCGAGCATCTCCCGGGCCAGCGCCAGGGTCAGCTCGACCACGTCGGCCGGGCCGCCGCCGGCGAGCACCTCGATCGACTCGGTCACCTCGACCGCGTTGCCCACGGCCAGACCGAGCGGGGTGGACATGTCGGTGAGCAGGGCCACGGTTCGCACGCCGTGCGCCTTGCCCAGCTGCACCATGGTCCGGGCCAGTTCGCGGGCGTCGTCCACGTTCTTCATGAACGCGCCCGAGCCGACCTTCACGTCGAGCACCAGCGCACCGGTCCCCTCGGCGATCTTCTTGCTCATGATCGAGCTGGCGATCAAAGGGATCGCCTCCACGGTGCCGGTGACGTCGCGCAGCGCGTACAGCTTGCGGTCGGCCGGGGCCAGCCCGTCGCCGGCCGCGCAGATCACCGCGCCGACGTCGCGGAGCTGGGCGATGAACTCGTCGTTGCTCAGCGCGGCCCGCCAGCCGGGGATCGACTCCAGCTTGTCGAGCGTGCCGCCGGTGTGGCCGAGACCCCGGCCGCTCAGCTGCGGCACCGCCGCCCCGCAGGCGGCGACGAGCGGGGTCAGCGGCAGGGTGATCTTGTCGCCGACGCCGCCGGTGGAGTGCTTGTCCACGGTCGGCCGGGCCACGGTGGAGAGGTCCAGCCGCTCGCCGCTGGCGATCATCGCGGCGGTCCACCGCGCGATCTCCGGCCCGGTCATGCCGCGCAGCAGGATCGCCATGGCCAGCGCCGACATCTGCTCGTCGGCGACCAGCCCCTTGGTGTACGCGTCGACGACCCAGTCGATCTGCCCGTCGCTCAGCACACCCCCGTCCCGCTTGGTCCGGATGACATCAACCGCCGTAAAAGCACTCACCAGAAGTTCCAATCAGTCGTTGCGGAAGCATTCGGCGCACCGCGACCAGCCGAGGGATTGGGCCGACCGTGACCGGCGGAGGGATCAAGCCTGACCGCCCGGAGCCGGGCACGGTCGGCCCAATCCCACAAGCTCAGCCAACCCGGAGCCGGGCACCGTCGGCCCGATCCCCCCTAGCTCGACTCCCAGCGGACCGGGATCTCCAGAGGAGGCTCACCCTCACCGGCCCAGAAGATCGTGCCCGACGCGTCCACCACCACCACGCGCGGCGTCCGCGCCAGCCCCCAGGTGATCGCCTCCGCCGGCTCGTCCCAGGTCGGGCCCTCCTCCAGCACGCCGGTCTCGGCGCCCTCGGTGTCCCCGGCCGACCGCTCCCAGTACGCCGTCCAGACCTGCTGCCCGGCGGAGAGGTCCGGGTGCACGAAGACCGTGCCCCGCCCCCGCCAGGCGGCCAGCCGCTCCGGCACCACCGGCACCGGCGTCTCGCCGGTCACCGCCTCCAGGTCCTCGACGCCGAACGCGTGCGGCAGCAGCTCGGTCATCCGCAGCGGGCCGCCCTTCGCCTCGATCAGGCACTCCGGGCCGCCGTTCTCCCAGAGCAGCTGCCGGCACCGGCCGCACGGCATCAGCGGCTCGCCGGTGGCGTCGACGCAGGAGAGGGCGACGATCCGGCCGCCGCCGGTGGCGTGCAGCGAGGAGACCACGCCGCACTCGGCGCAGAGAACCACGCCGTAGGCGGCGTTCTCCACGTTGCAGCCGACCACCACCCGGCCGTCGTCGACCAGGGCCGCCGCTCCGACCGGGAACTTCGAGTACGGCACGTACGCGTGCCGCATCACCTCGGTGGCGGCGGCCCGCAGCCGCTCCCAGTCGATCTCCACGTGCTACCTCCGTCAGCCCTTGATGTACGGCTTGCCGTCCGCCGCCGGCGCCCGGACCCTGCCGACCAGGCCGGCCACGGCCAGGATCGTCGCCAGGTACGGCAGCATCGCTAGGAACTGGCTGGGGATGCTGCTGCCGATCGCGCCGAGGTAGGTGGCGAGCTGGTCGGCGAAGCCGAAGAAGAGCGCCGCGAGCAGCGCGCCGGTCGGGCTCCACCGGCCGAAGATCAGCGCGGCCAGGGCGATGAAGCCCTTACCACCGATCATGTTCTTGGTGAACGAGAAGAGCGCCAGGGTGTACGAGGCGCCACCCACGCCGGCCACCAGCCCCGCCATGATCACGTTGCGGTAGCGCAGCCGCAGCACCTTCACGCCCAGGGTATCGGCGGCGGTGGGGTGCTCGCCCACTGACCGGGTCCGCAGCCCCCACCGGGTACGGAACAGCGCGAAGTGGATGACCAACACCAGCAGCAGCCCGAGGTAGAGGAAGATGTTGCTCCGGAACAGCGCCGGACCGATCAGCGGGATGTCCCTGAGCAGCGGGATCTCCCAGGTGCCGAACCGGGGGGCGCTGTTGTACTTGGTCGCGTCGGTCTGCATCAGCCGCTCGTAGAGGAAGCCGGTGATGCCGACCGCGAGCAGGTTGAGCACGATGCCCATGACCACCTGGTCGACCAGGTAGCGGATGGCGAACACGGCGAGCAGCAGGGAGATGAACGCGCCGCCGATCGCGGCGGCCACCAGACCGACCCAGACGCTGCCGGAGATGCTGCCGAAGAGCGCGCCGGAGAAGGCCCCCATCAGCAGCTGGCCCTCGATCGCCACGTTGACCACGCCGGACCGCTCGCAGAGCACGCCGGCCAGCGCGCCGAAGATCAGCGGCAGCGCCAGGACGAAGGTGTTGCGGACGACGTTGACCAGCGGCATGAAGTTGCTCCCCGCGGGCGCCGCAGAGACCTGCCAGCAGAGAAAGCTGAGCACGAAACCGACCAGCCCGACGCCGAGCAGCAGGGTGAACCAGCGCTTCGGCACTCCGGCCAGCAGCGCGGCGCCGGCCGCGGCGGCGATCAGCCCGAACAGGATCGCGCCGACCGTACCGTTGATCTCCAGCGCCGCGCCGCCCTCGGTCTCGCTGAGCGTGAACCGGGCCTGCTGATCGGTGGCGAGCGCGCCGAAGAGCACCGCCGCGAGCAGACCCAGCACCAGCACCACCGCACCGGTCTTGCGGGTACGCGTCCAGAAACCCTCGTCGACCGCGGTGACGGCGACCTCGGGGACAGCCATGGTGGACATGCCTCACCAGCCCTTCGCGAGGCTCGTCTGCAGCCGGGCCGCGCGGGCCGCCCGGAGCTGGAAGATCGCCTTCACCAGGGCCGGCGCGGCGATGAAGATGACGATGAGCGCCTGGAGCACGGTGACCAGCTCCAGCGAGATCCCGGAGTACGACTGCATCCGGTTGCCGCCGGCCTGGAGCGCGCCGAAGAGCAGCGCGGCCATCAGCACACCCCACGGCTTCACCCGGCCCAGCAGCGCGACCAGGATGCCGTCGAAGCCGATCTGGGCGACCACCTGCGGGGTGAGCGCGTCCGCGGTAGAACCGAGCACCATGTTCGAGCCGCCGAGCCCGGCCAGCACGCCGGCGATCACCATGACCAGGACGAACGTCTTGGTGACGCTGATGCCTGCGGTGCGGGCGGCGTCCGGGTTGGCGCCGACCGCGCGCAGCTCGAAGCCGAGCGTCGAGCGGTTCAGCAGCCAGGCCACGAACCAGGTGGCCAGCACCGCGAGCAGGATGCCCGCGTGCACCCGCAGGTTGTCGCCGAGCAGCCGGGGCAGCTGGGCGGAGGCCTCGACCGGCTTGCTGATCGCGTCGGCCCGCCGCGGGTTCTGCACCCCGTTCTGGATGATGATCCAGGACAGGAAGTAGACCGCGACGTAGTTGAGCATGATCGTGTTGATCACCTCGTGGGCCCCGGTCCGCGCCTTGAGGATGCCCGGGATGAAGCCCCAGATCGCACCGCCGGCCGCACCGGCGATCAGCGCGACGAGCAGGTGCACCCCCGGCGGCAGCGGCAGCGCGAAGCCGGCCGCCGCGGCCAGGATGACGCCGATGGTCGCCTGCCCCTGGGCGCCGATGTTGAACAGGCCGCCCCGGAAGGCGAGCGCCACCGACAGGCCGGTGAAGACCAGGGGCGCGGTGTAGGTGAGCGTCTCCGAGATCGGGCTCAGCGCGGCGGTGAAGCCGGACGCCTCCGGGTCGAAGATCGCGCCCTTGAACAGGTTCGCGTACGCCTCGCTGACCACGGTCCAGCTGGAGTTGATCGCGTCCGAGGGCCGGGCGGTGATGTAGCCGTAGGTGGCCAGCACCGCCGGGTCGGAGACGATGATCAGCACCGCGCCGACCAGCATCGCCAGCAGCACCGCGAGCACCGTCACGGTGACCGTGTTCGCCGCCCAGAGGTTGTCCAGGAACAGCCGGCCCAGCGAGGGGCGGGGCTCGGCCGGGGGCTCCTTGGTGGCGGTGGCGGCCACCGCACGCTCGGAGTCGCCCGCCGGCGCGGTCGGGTTCGCCCGCGCCTCGCTCCGCGCCTCCTGCGCCTCGGTCGCCGGCTCCTTGTCCGGGGAGCCCGACACCGGGTTCGGGTTGCTCATGCCGCCACCTCGCTGCGCTCGGCGCCGGCATGAGGCACCACCGCGCTGTACTGATGATTCGCTCGCTGGCGCTCGCTCATGCCTCGTCCTCATTACCAGGGCCCTCGGGGGCCGGGGCGCCGGGCTCGCCGGGGGTGCCGTCGGTCGTGGCGGCGGTGTCCGGGGTGATGCCCGCCATCAGCAGGCCGATCTCCTCGCGCGGGGTGTCCGGGCTGACGACGCCGATGATCCGGCCGCGATACATCACCGCGATCCGGTCGGCCAGCCCGATCACCTCGTCCAGCTCGCTGGAGACCACCATGACGGCGGTGCCGATGTCCCGCTCGCGGATCACCCGGCTGTGGATGAACTCGATCGAGCCGACGTCCACGCCCCGGGTCGGCTGCGCGGCGATGAAGAGCTTCAGCGGCCGGGACAGCTCCCGGGCCACGATCACCTTCTGCTGGTTGCCGCCGGAGAGCGTGCCCACCGGCGCGTCCGCCGAGGAGGTACGGACGTCGAACTGCTCGATCCGCTCCTTGGCCGACTGCGCGATGGCGTCCGGCTTGAGCGACAGGCCCTTGCCGAAGGGCGGCCGGTCGTAGATGTCCAGCACCAGGTTCTCCGCGACGGAGAACTCCTTGACCAGTCCGTCGACGCTGCGGTCCTCCGGCACGTACCCGACGCCGGCGCGGAGCACCTTCTTGGTCGGCCAGCCGTGCACGGCCTCGCCGTCCAGGGTCACCGTGCCGGCGAGCACCGGCCGCAGGCCCATGACGGCCTCGATCAGCTCGGTCTGGCCGTTGCCCTGCACGCCCGCGATGCCGAGCACCTCACCGGCGTGCACGGTCAGGTCCACGCCGTCGACCGCGCGTACCTGCCGGTCGTCGTCCACCACCAGGCCGGCGACCTCGAGGATCGGCTTGCCCGGGGTGGCCGGCTTCTTGTCGACGGTCAGCCGGACGCTGCGGCCCACCATCAGCGCGGCCAACTCGTCCCGGCTGGCGCTCGGCGAGGCCGTGCCCACGGTCTTCCCGCGGCGGATCACTGTGATCCGGTCCGCGATCGCCTTGACCTCGCCCAGCTTGTGGGTGATGAAGACGATCGACTTGCCGGCGGCCTTGAGCGACCGCATGACCGCGAGCAGTTCCTCGGTCTCCTGCGGGGTGAGCACCGCGGTCGGCTCGTCGAGGATCAGCAGGTCGACCTCGCGGGTGAGGGCCTTGACGATCTCCACCCGCTGCTGGATGCCGACCGGCAGGTCCTCGATCACCGCGTCCGGGTCGACCCGCAGGTTGTACCGCTCGGAGACCTCGGCGACCTCGCGCCGGGCCCGCCGCCGGTCCAGGAAGCCGGTGAAGCCGCCCTTGACCTGCTCGGCGCCGAGCATGACGTTCTCCGCCACGGTGAAGACCGGCACCAGCATGAAGTGCTGGTGCACCATGCCGATGCCGGCGGCGATGGCGTCCGACGGGCCCTTCAGCTTCAGCGGCTGGCCGTCGACCAGGATCTCGCCCTCGTCGGGCTGGTAGAGCCCGTAGAGCACGTTCATCAGGGTCGACTTGCCGGCGCCGTTCTCGCCGAGCAGGGCGTGGATCTCTCCAGGCTCCACCGTCAGGTCGATGTGGTCGTTGGCGACCAGATCACCGAACCGTTTGGTGATGCCGCGCAGTTCGAGTCTCAGCGCAACCTCCTGGAGTGCGAGCGATGGTGCAGCGTAGCCGCTGCCGCGCCGGCCGCCTGACCGGGCCGGAGATGGTGCGGACCGGCCGCCCCGGCGGGCGCGGGAGATGTCCCCACGTGCGCCGAGGCGGCCGGATCGTCATGCGTGGTGCCCGCCGGCCTCCGCGGCCGATGATCCGCGGCGGCCGGCGAACGGGTCACTTGGTCGGCTGGGCCTTCGAGGTGACCGTGATGGTGCCGGCGGCGATGTCCGCCTTGATCTTGTCGACCTCGGCCTTCAGGTCCGCCGGGACCTTGCTGTCGAAGTCGTGGAACGGGGCGATCGACACGCCGTTGTTGGCCAGGGTGCCGACGAAGCCCGGCGTGGCCTGGAGCTTCTCGCCACCGGCGGCCTTGAGCACGGCGTCCTTGACGGCGTCCTGGATGTTCTTGACGACCGTGGTCACCAGCGCCGGGCAGTTCGGGGTGCTCTTGCAGCCGTCGGTGTCGACCCAGATGACCGAGTACTTGCCACCGGAGGCCTGGGCCGCGGCGGTGGTGCCGAGGCCGGCGCCGCCGGCGACCGGCATGATGATGTCCGCGCCCTGGGCGACCAGCGCGTCGGAGACCTTCTTGCCCTCGTCCTGCTTGGTGAAGTCGTTGGTGAAGGAGCCCTTCTGGGTCGCCTTGTCCCAACCGAGCACCTGGACGGTCTTGCTCTTGGTCTTGTTGAAGTACGCGACGCCGTCGGCGAAGCCGTCCATGAAGATGGTCACCGGCGGGATCGGCAGACCGCCGTAGGTGCCGACCTTGCCGGTCTTGCTCATGCCGGCCGCGAGGTAGCCGGCCTGGAAGGCGGCCTGCGCGGTGTCGAACTGCATCGGGTAGACGTTGGCCACACCCGGGTTCGAGTCGACGATGCCGAACTGCTGGTTCGGGTTCGCGGTCGCGGCCTTCTTGGTGGCGTCCGCCATCAGGCCACCGACGGCCAGGATGAAGTCGCACTTCTGGTTGACGAACCCGGTCAGGTTGACCTCGTAGTCCGCCTCGGCCTTCGACGCGACGTACTTGATGTCGATGTTGTCGTTGGCCTTCTTGGCCTCCTGGAGACCCGCCCAGGCGGAGGTGTTGAACGACTTGTCGTCGATGCCACCGACGTCCGTCACCATGCAGGCGCTGTACTTCTTGGCACCGCTACCGGCGCCGTTGTTGTCCTTGGGGGCCTCACCACACGCGGCGGCGCCCAGCACGAGGCCACCCGCCACGAAGGCGGAGGCGACGATCCGCATCCCACGCACAGAGCGCAAGACGTCTCCTTCCCATTGCACACCGCGTTGTGCGCGGTGGCAGCCCTTTCGCCGGCCTGCGGTGTGCCCGCCGGCGTCCCACGTTACGGACGGGAGCGTACGCCCGCGCCCACCCACCGGCCGACAATCGTGCACGACTGTTGGGCGTCCGTTACCCCGGTGTAACCGTTGGGTGGGGCAGATCACTTCCCGTGCCGACGGGCCTCCGGAGAGGCGTCACGAACGTCCGTTTTCCGGTGGCGTTCGCACTGTTGACGGGCTACCGCCAGAAGACCGCCACTGCCGCGTTGACCAGCGTCAACCCGATGATGGCGAGGAAGTGGCCACGGTTGACCGACTCCCGTTTGCGGGAGAAGAAGACCATGACGAAGATCAGCAGCGCGAGCACCAACTTGGTAACAAGTTTGGCGGGCGCCGGCTCGTGCCCGTCACGCAGCGGTGCGGACAGACCGATTCCGGTCAGCACCTGGATCACCGAGCCCCAGAGCATGGCCGCGTTGATCCGCAGCCGGCCGCTGACGTACTGGGCGATCGAGCCGCCGAGCAGCATCGCGAACCCGATCAGATGGACGTAGAGAAGTACCAGCCGAAGAGCTTCCACGCCGACCATCCTGCCCCAGCAACGACGGCTTGTAGTAGTCGGCCCCGGCAGCTGCCGTCATACCGTGACCTTGGTCGGCCGCACTCCCGGCGCCGCGCTGCGCCCGTCGGCTCCGGCCCGTCGGCGACTGACCAGGACCAGACCGATACCGACCACCGCGTACCCGGCCAGCACGGCAAGGGGCCGGGTGCCGCCCGCGCCGTCGAAGAACGCCGCCGCCCGCAGCAGCGTGCCGCCGGCTCCGACCGGCAGGTACTGCCCGACGGCTCCCCACGGCTGGGGTAGCAGCTCCGGCGCCGCGCTGACCGCGGAGAGCGGGTTCCCGACCAGGAAGACCAGCAGCGCGCCGAGCCCGATGCCGGGACCGCCCAGCGTCGCCCCGAGTCCGGCCACGGTGCCGGCCGCGGCCAGCGCGAACAGCCCGATCGCGCCCGCCTCGCGCCACAGGTCCCCGGCCAGAATGCCGAGCCAGCCGTGCAGCACCGCCGCCCCGGCCAGGCCGGCGAGGACGGCGTAGGACACCAGCCCCAGCAGCCGGGCGCCCCGGCGGGTCACCAGGAAGATCAGCAGTGCGCCGGCCAGCATGCTGGTCAACGCGAACGGCAGGAACCCGGCGGCGAACCCGGCGCCGCGCGGGTCGTCCGGGTCGGCCGGGACGACCTGCTCCACCGGCACCGGCCGGCCGCCGGAGAGCTGCGCGGCGGCCTCGGTGAGCAGCGCGGCCACCGTCGGGCTCGCCGCGGGGGCGGTGTGCAGCGCGATCCCGTCCGGACCGGCGACGAAGGCGGCGTACACCTCGCGGTCGCGGAGCGCCCGGTCGGCCGCTGCCGCGTCCGGCAGGGTGGTCACCTCGAACGCGCCGGGCCGGGCGGTGGCCAGCTGGGCGGCGAGTGCGCTGGTCGCGGGCGCCGGCCCGGCGACGGCGACCGGCAGGTCACGGGGGGCGAGATGCGCCGCCGGAGCGGCGAAGAGTGGTACGAGCAGCGCCTGGGCCGCCACCGCGAGGGCAGCCAGCAGGACGGCGAACAGCCAGGGCGAGCGGACCCGGGACGGGTGAGCGGACATCTCCGCCTCCTAAAACGAACGTTCATTCTCTTAGGTTGAGGATGCGCCTCGGTCGACCTCCGGTCAAGAACGAACGTTCGCTTTACACTGTCGGTCGTGCCACGCGTATCGGACGAACACCTCGCGGCCCGCCGCCAGCAGATCCTCGACGCGGCCCGAAGGTGCTTCCTGCGCGACGGCTTCCACAACACCTCGATGCAGGACGTGATCCGTGAGGCCGGGCTGTCGGTCGGGGCGGTCTACCGCTACTTCCCCAGCAAGTACGACCTGGTCACCGCGATCGCCCAGTCCGTGATCGGCGGGGCGGACCAGGTCTTCGCCGAGCTGGCCCGCCACGAGCCGCCGCTGCCGCTGACCGAGGCGCTGGCCCGGGCCCTCACCTACGTCGACTCGCAGACCGGCCCGGACGGTGTGCTGCGGCTGGCCATCCAGGTCTGGAGCGAGGCGCAGCGGGACCCGGCGCTGGCCGACTTCGTCCGGGCGACGTACCGCGGTTTCCGGAACCACTTCGTGGCGATCGCCCGGCGGGCGCGCGAGACCGGCGAACTGCCGGCGGACGCCGACCCGGAGGCGGCCGGGGCGGCCCTGTTCGGCCTGGTCCCCGGCTACTTCATGCAGCGCATCCTGACCGGCTCCCCGGACCGGGCGGCGTTCCTGGCCGGGTTCCGGGCCCTGCTCGGAGAAAGCGCCCTGCATGGGGAGAGGGGAGAGCCCCGTCGCGACGCATAGCGCCGGAAGGGGCTCCCCTCTCACCCGTCTGCCCAGGTCAGCCCGGCGCGGCCGTCGCCACCGTGCCCACCGCGACCCGAGCGTGCGCCTCGGCCGGCATCGGCTGCCGCACCTCGACCTGGACGTCGTACTCCCCGGCCATCGGGACCTGCCCCACCGCCTGGTAGACGCCCGGTCGGCCGCCCACCTCCGCCATGATGATCGGCCCCTTCCGGTGGGACCTCGGCATGGCGATCATGTCGAGGTACGCCATCACCTGCCCCTTCGTGATCGGGTTGTACGACCCCGGCGCGCTCACCGTCGCCTCAATGTGCACCTGGAGATCGCCGAGGTTGCGGGCGCTCACGCCGACGTTCGCCCGGGGCTGGGCGGTCGCGGCGGACGGCGCGGGGCCGCCCACCGGCCGCCCGCCGCCCGCCCGGCCGGTGGCCGAGGGGTCCGGCCGGGTGACCACGAACGCGGTCACCCCGAGCACCAGCGCGAACGTGGTCCCCAGGCAGAACCCCAGCAGCAGGCCCTGCCGGTAGGACGAGGGACTATCCCGCCGACCTGGCCGGGCCGCTCCGCGTCGGCGGGCCGGTCGCCCGAGCATCTCGTCCGGGAGCCGGAGCCGGGGGCCTTTCACCCGTCCCGCCTCCGCCCGGACCTGCCGCTGCCGCGGCCCGGCAACGACCACACCTGGTCGGCCCTTCCGGCCCCGGCCCGCCCGACGGCGCCGACCGGATGGTCGGGCAGTTGGATCAGCCCGGACTGGACCGTGCCGTGCACCCGGAAGATCCCCCACTGGCCGCCGGTCAGGTGGCGGGCCAGGTTGTTGGAGCGGTAGAGGTAGTCACCCGGCACCGCCCGCCGGCCGCCGGCCCCGCCGGTCACCGCCGGGTCGAGGTGGACGTTGTAGACCACCCCGGGGTTGAACTGCCCCTGCGTCGCCGCGATCTGGGACTGCGGGTCGCCCGGCGTGCGCCGCCACGTGTGGCCGTGCAGCGCGAAGCTGGTCGACCGCGGATCGCCCACCGCCTGGGCCACGCGGAAGACCGTCTTGTCCCCCGCGTACGCGTGGAACAGCGGGGTGGCCGGGTCGCCGTGGACGGTGGAGCTGAAGATGTTGGTGATGTTCTGGTTGTTGGCGTACCGCGGGGCCCACGGCTCGTTGCGGTAGTTGACCGAGAACTCTCCCTGGTCCTCGGGGTCGTCGGCGACCCGGCCGGGGTTCCGGGTCAGGTCGAAGTTGTCCGGCACCGGGGTGCCGTCTGCCTTGAACAGCGCCAGGTCGCTGTTGAGCAGGACGATGTTTTCCCGAAAGTCCGGCTGGGTCGGGTGGGTGATGACCGCCTGGGTGCCGCTGGTCAGCGGCGCCCCGGTGGCCGGGTCGAGGTACGACGAGCCCGCCGGCTCGATGGCGAGCGCGCCGTACAGGCCGTGATGCAGGTGGTTCTGCACGTCGGCGCGGTCCTGGAGCAGCGCCAGCCCGGTCACCGTCGGCGGGATGTACCACCGGTAGAGGATCTGGCCGCCCGGGGCGACGGTGCCGTCCCGAGCGGTGGTGCCCCACGTCGAGACGCGGCCGATCACGTTCGCCCCCAGTGATTTCGCCGTGTGGGTGACCAGCGTCGGGCGCATGGAGACCCGCGCGCTGACCGGGAACGGCTGGAAGCCCGGCACATTGGCCTCGTTCTTCGGCGGCTGGTCGATACAGGCCGGGTAGCTCAGCTCTCCCGGCTTGAAGCCGAGTTGGCCCGGCTCGATGGCCTCGTGGCAGTGCGGCTTCATCTTCGCCGGGTCGAGCCGGTTCTTCAGGGTCACCTCGACGCAGTCGCCCGCGTTGGCCCGGATCACCAGTGGTTCGTTCTTCACCGTGCCGTTGGCCCAGTCCTGCTCGAGGGCGTACATCAGGCCGTTGGGGTCGTGGTCCCCGCTGGTGTTGTACGGGATGTCCTTGTTGATGGCGACGATGCTGAACTGCTTCTTCGGCGGGTCCGGCAGCGGGTTGCCGTTGTCGTCCGTCAGCAGACAGGGGTTTCCCGGGTCGGCGGGATCGTTTCCCTCCGGGAACTCGCACCGCCCGAGGCCGGGCCAGGGATTGTCCGGCAGGTAGGTCAGGTAATCCGGGGCCTCGGCGCCCATGTCGTTGCAGGACCTGACCTCGAAGATTCCCCAGGCGCCGAGGAACCAGTCGTCCGCCCCGCCGTAGTGGTACTGGTAGTACCGGCTCATCCCCTGGTACTCCCCGCCACCGTGGGCGATATCCGGCCGGACCCGCAGGTCGATGTACTCCAGCATGCCGATGTGCTGGCCCTGGACGACCTCGGATTCCGGGTCGTTCGGCTCGAACTTCCACGAGAAGCCGTCCAGGTTGAAGCCGTGCGACTCCTCCTGCGACAGCTGGAAAAGTCTGATCTTGACCCGGTCGTTGTCGTACGCCATGAAGTACGGGGTGTACGGCAGGCCGTGTGTCCCGGAGTCGAACAGTTCGGATGGGTCGGCCCCGCGTCTGCCCTCGAACGGTTCGAGCCGGTAATTGACGCCCATTACACCCTGGTCGTCGATGCTGGACGGGAACTTTGCCGGGAAGATCGGCACCCCGTCGGGCGTGACGAACTGATCGTCGTTGCTGGTGTTCGGGTTCGGCGGTTGGAACATCGGCACGCGGTCCTCGATGAAGAGGGACACGTTGCGGTAGTCCTCGCCGTCGGTCTGCTTGCCCCGGTAGTCGATGGTGGATTCGCACACCACGTTGACGAACGTGCCGACCTGCACCGGCGCCGCGGTCCGCGCGTCCTGGAACGTGCACCCGGCGGGGTGGATGGTCGCGCCGCCGAACAGGCCGTTGTCCTGGTGGACGTTGGCGAAGAAGTGGTCGTGGAAGCTGTTGGTGGCGGTGTCCTCGTGGACGAAGTCCCGGTAGGTGATCGTCTGGCCGAAGTCGGCGCCCTGGTCGTAGTTCCAGCCGTTCGCCGCGCCGTCGGAGGAGAGCACGTCGAACTGCACCATGTGCTGATGCAGGCCGACCTCGTTGGTCTCCTGGGCCCGGTCGAAGACGTTTCCGCCGAACTGCACGGGTAGTCGGTTGGTCAGCTTGTAGACCACGCAGTCACCGACGTTGAGCAGTGGGGCGAACGGCTCCGGTTTCTGGCCGCCTTCGATTGCCGCCCGTTGGGACTCCAGGACGTACACCCGGCTCTGCGGATTTCGCCAGTTCAGCTCCGGGTTGTACTGCTGGTTAATCTGGATGGCGGAGACGTCGAACGTCTTGGTGGGTCGACCCGTCGGGCACGGATCCTGGAAGAACCCGCCGGCCTTCTGCGCGCCCGGGTCGGCCGCCGCCTTTTCCAGGTCGGTCGGCGGGAAGACCCCGGTCGTGGAGCGCTCCGGCACGCCGAGCGGCGGCTTGGGCGCCTTGAAGCCGAACTTCCCGGGAACGAACAGCGGGAAGCCGGGGGTGCTGGCCGTCGGGCTCGGCGGCGGGTTCACGCCGGAGGTCTCGGTCTGGTAGTCGAAGTCCGGCAGCGGGTAGAGCGCCGGGATCGGCGTGCCGTCCGGGTTGTGCCGGCTGCCGTCCTCCCGCTTGTCCAGCGTGCGGTTCAGCGCCCACATGCCCGTGGCGAAGTGGCCGTAGAGGTGGCAGTGGAAGATGATGTCGCCGAAGGTCGCCTTCTTGTCCAGGTGCGCGGAGCCCGCCCCACCCTGGGCGATCAGGCTGTAGTGGGACCCGGGTGACACGGCCTGCACGTCGAGGATGTTCGTCTTCTCCGTACGGTGGTGCGGGTTGCTGACCGCCGCGAGCCCGCCCTCGTCCTTCGGGTCGAACGGCCACCGGTTGACATGCCAGTGGAAGGTGTGGGTCTCGAACTCGGCCGGGTGCAGCAGCCGGATCTGCATCGGCTCGCCCCGGTAGTTGCTGAAGACCAGGTCGCCGCCGCCCGGGTCTCCGTACGCCCAGGAGGACAGGGCCGTCTCCTCGCCGATGCAGTGCGCGGCGTCGTAGCCCTGGCCGGCCCGGGTGGCAGCGGGGCAGCCGACCTCCTCACGGTTGAAGCCCGGCTCGGCCCGGTAGTTGAACGCGAACCACTCCAGCTTCACCGGAATCTCGCCCTGCACCAGAGCGTCCGCGTCGCCGCCGCCGAGGCCGGGTAGGGTGCCCTTGGTCAGCT